>DASTFG010000020.1:0-3491 GCA_035708785.1 Anaerolineales bacterium | reverse complement strand
CCAGGCTGAGGTATAGGGCCCGAAGTAGCGCGAGCCGTCATCGACCATCTGCCGCGTGACGGTCACTTTGGGGAAGGGATCGGCCCAGTGGATCTTTATATACGGATAGCGCTTATCATCCTTGAGGCGGACATTGTATTTCGGCCGGTGCTTTTTGATAAGATTCATCTCGAGGATCAGGGCCTCAAGCTCCGAGCCGACGATAATCCACTCGATGTCATCTATCTCACGGACAAGCCTCCAGGTCTTTGCATCAAGTGCAGCATCCGTGTGGAAGTATGAGCGAACCCGGTTCCGCAGATTGATCGCTTTGCCGACATAGATGATCTTGCCGTCGGCATTTTTCATCAAATAACAGCCGGTCTTGGCCGGAAGTGTGGCAAGAATGCCCTGTAGTTTCTCGGAAATTTCCATTGGGGGCTATTTTACTGCAAGAGTAACTATTTCACTGGTCGCCCGTTTAAGTAGTTGCAATCCCATGTTTTTCGTGCCATAATGAATCAAATCTTCCCCTGGAGGTACAAATGAGCGAGCAAATGAACACCCCCATGCTGCCGGCGCCCTCCGGTGTCTCGGCATGGCTTTCAACCTGGCGGGATGCGGTCACCCGGCCGAGCGAGCAGACCTTCATCCGGATTGCCCAGTCTCCGCAGGCGAAATCGACAACCGCATTCTTATGGATTTTCGTGACATCGCTGTTGAGTATTTTCCTGGGCTCGTTGATCCAGCCCATGATGCTTCGTCAATTGCCCCAGGCCTCCGATTTCGGGCTGGATCAATTTGGCGCAGAAGCAACCGGTGGATTGGTTGCGGCCATTTGCGGCGCGCCGATTGGTGCACTGATCTCGGTTGTCGTCTTTGCCATCTTTGTCGGAATTGTCCAGCTGGTGGCGAAGATGTTCGGCGGGACCGGGACATTCGACCAGCTCGCATACGCGATCGGCGCGATCATCGCGCCTTTTTATCTCGTGTCTGCAGTTCTGAATCTGTTGTCGGCCATCCCCTATGTTGTCTATTGTTCCGGTTTGTTAGGCTTCCTTGCGCTCTTGTATGTGATTGCGTTGGAAGTAACCGCGGTGAAGGGCGTTAACCGGTTCGGCTGGGGGCCAGCCGCGGCCTCGGTCTTGTTGCCGTTCTTCGTCTTAGCTTGCTGTGTTGCCGCCGTGATTGCTGGTTTGGTGAGCGTGCTTGTGCCCACCATTCAGGATGGTTTCGAACAAATCGCTCCAACCCTTGCTCCGTGACACTTCACGGATCATAGTTTGCAGAACAGTCTCCCGCATTTTGGGAGACTGTTTATCTGCCGGTCGGAGGCGTCCGATCCGCACCGATGAGAAGGGGAAAATCTGCCATATAAGTCGAGTAGTAATAGGCATCCAAAGCGCCGCATTCCCCTTGTGCCGCCTCGATCGTTCCGTCACTGTCAGCATCCACGCCATTTGCCAGGAATGTAGATAAATCCGAGATCTCCTGTATGACCGGTTCCATCTCCTCCCCGAAGGGCATGCTGGCCAATTGGAGAGCCAGCGGAAGTATCTGATTTGTCCAGCTTTCCATGTTCGGAATACAGACCTGAGCATTGCCACTTTGCTCGCGAATATTGGGCGTCGAATCTGCTGCCTCGGCGGCGGCCTGGAGGTGCAGGGCGGTTAGCTCAAGATATCCCATGCGATTCTCGTTCGACAGGCTGCCATATCCATAGCTATCGCCATTATTGATTTCGTCATCTCCATTGTAATCGCCATACAGGTCGCTTTGATCGCCGACAATCAAATTGATGATCTCCTCCGCGCGATTGCGGACGAGATCTTCGTCGCCAATCTCATAGGCGTCGAGCAGAGGGACATAGTCCGGAAAATCTGGACTGCCATGTACGGCAAAGTCTATGTAACTACCGCTGTAATAATAAAGCCCTACGAGCAGAGCTTCACTCTCCGGTACGCCGTCGAAAGAGACCAGAACATTGCGAACCTCGGCCAATGCTTCAGGTGGGAATATCGAGGAATACAACACCTCACCTGTAGGCTCGATCAGCGAAGCGCCATTTGGCTCATTCGTGATCTGAACTGCACGCAAACCATCAAGCAGATTCGTTCCATCGCGATCGGTAAATACCCGTCCTCCATTGCCCGTGGAGTCGACCGCGATATCTCCTACATAGCGAAATGTCTCATCATCGCTGACCAGCCATGCCGCATAATGCCTATTCTCTTCCGGTTGAGGCACGTCGGCCAGCGAGAAAGTGATTCTATCGTTTTCCGCGCTGCTGAATGAGAAACGCATCCTGCCCACAGGGACATTTGGATCCGCAGGAGGGGCCGCGTTCGGCCGGACTATCAGGAAGAACAGGGCCACCACAACCGCCGCGACAACCACAAATTCGGTGCCCAATCGCATCCACCGGGTCCGGCGCGGCTCTTCAGGCTGGGGCCTGGCGGCCGCGTTCGCAGCCGCTGACTCGCGGGCAAGCTGTGCAATGTGGAGCGTGCCCGGCGAGACGGTCTGCCCGTTGAAGATCGCCATGAACTCGTTTGCCAGCTCTCCGGCACTCTGGTAGCGCAGCGCCGGGTCTTTCGCAAGGGCGCGGTCCAGGAGCGCCTGCAGATCCGGTGAAATGCCCTTGATCGGCGCCGGGTGTTCGTTGATGTGCTGCATCAACATGCCGAACGTCGTATCTGCCTGGAAAGGCACTGCGCCGGAGAGCATCTCATACAACATGATGCCAAGGGAGTAAATATCGGTGCGCTTGTCCACCTTTTCCCCGCGGGCCTGTTCCGGGCTCATGTAGGCTGGCGTGCCGGCCACGGAGCCGGCCGTTGTGTGCATGGTGGAATCCAGAAGGCGGACCAGCCCGAAGTCGGTCAGGATCGGTTGTACATTGAGAGGGAGAGTCTTCTGGCTCTGGATGTTCTGAGAGGGTGAGCGCAGCAGAACGTTGGCAGGTTTGATGTCGCGATGCACGATGCCTTTTTCATGGGCATAATCCAGGGCGCTGGCGAGGGCAGCCAGCAGATTTGCAACGACCCCGATCGGCAGGTGTTGATTCCGGTCCCGCAGAACTTTCAGGTAGTGGGCGAGTGTCGGGCCCGAGACGTATTCCATCACCAGGCAGGGAGTTTCATCCACGACGTAGTAATCCAGCATTTGAACGATATTTGGATGCTTTAATTCCCCAATGACTTCTGATTCACGCTTGAAGCGGGCAAGATGCGCCGAATCCCGCTCGAGCAGGCCTCTCAGGATTTTGACCGCCACCTGCCCGTAGGACTCGTGGGTGCCCACGTATACTTCTGCCATACCTCCACGGGCCACCAGCTGATCAATGTGGATCTTGCCGAGTGTTTTTCCGGCCCAGTCTGCCATAAAAAAATTATAACCGAGAATGAGATGACGCCGTGTATAATCTCCATAACAAATTCAGGAGATCACGAAATAGCTGGGAGAGGCCCGAAAACAGGGGATGCGGGCATACGCCCGCACCCCCTGTTTTC
>DASTFG010000019.1:0-2689 GCA_035708785.1 Anaerolineales bacterium | reverse complement strand
TGATCGCCGAGGTATGAAAGGTAAGCAGCAGGTTTGGGGTCCTCCAGAAAGGATGGTCTTCCGGCAGCGGCTCTTTCGCGGTCACATCCAAGACCGCCGCAGCGATCTGGCCTTCGTTCAACGCGGCCACCAGCGCCTGTTCGTCCACCGCGTTGCCGCGCCCGACGTTGACAAAGACGGCGTGGGACGGCAGGGCGTCGAACAGCTCTGCATTCACGATCTGGTTCGTGTCGTTCGTGCGCGGCAATATGCTGACAAGATAGTCCAGTCCCCTGGCAAACTCCAGGATATCGGGCCCGTGGTAGTAGCGGTCCACGGCCGGGGAAGACTCGCTGGCGCGCGTATATCCGTGGACCGACATGCTGAAGTGTTTGGCCGTCCCGGCCAGGTGGGAGCCGATCGAGCCGACACCCAACAGACCGATCGTCTTGCCGCGCAACATGCCGGATTCCGCCCGGTCCCAGCGCTTTGCCTGCTGCGCTCGAAAGCGATCGAACATTTTCTTTTCATGGAAAAGCAAATAACCAAATACATACTCTGACATTAACTCGCCGAAGACGCCGCGGGCGTTCGTCAGGCTATAGTCGCGGCGCAGTGCCGGATCCATGAGACGCTCGACTCCCGCGTAAATGGCCTGGGCCCATTTCAGGTGAGGAAGACGCGGAAGCATCTCTCGAATCATTCCGGGTTCACCAACGACAATCTCGGCATCTTCAGGCTCGCTGGTAAATTCAAGACCAGGCAGCCTGGCTGATTCGATCAGCGGCCTGTATTCCTCTGGGGCTGATGTTAGGAGAAGAAGGGTGGGCATAATGTTCAATTATAACCATCCAGCCCCTGTTTAAAGCACGAGGAGCCGCGCTGCCTGGCAGCGCGGCTCCTCGTCTGGCGTAACGAATCACGCCTTGGGACTTAGGGCCGCCGGAACAACCCGACGACAAAGAGCAGGACGATTGCGCCAAGGATGGCGACAATCAGGCTGGTCAGGTTGAAGCCGGTCACCCCCTGGGCGCCGAAGGCGTTCATGATGAAGCCTCCGATCAGGGCGCCGACGATGCCGACGACGATGTTGGCCAGGGCACCCATCTGTGCGTTTCGCCCCATGATCATGCTTGCGATCCAGCCGGCGAGAGCACCAAAGATGATCCATAAGATGATGTTCATTTTTACCTCCGAGAGTACCTGAGTACTAATTGGATTGGTCTTGCTCCTTGGAAACCTATGTTTCCATTCATGGTAAGAAACGAAACCAATACATCGATGTTACGCGCGATCGGGCGGTTCTAATAGTATCCCTCATCACAACCATTTCATTTGATAATTCTGTGCAGTGCCCCGGGAAAATATGCCTCCTGGACGTTATATAGACCGGTCGTTATAATTCGAATCTTCCTCTGGAATAGTAAAGGATAAGAATCATGCCAACTGTACGCGAGAAAATATTAGATACAACAGGTAATTTGCTTGAAAAGCAGGGCTACCACAGCACGGGGTTAAATGAAATCGTCCGGCAGAGCGGTGCGCCGAAGGGATCGCTCTATCATTATTTTCCTCAAGGAAAGGAGCAGCTGGCCGCCGAGTCCGTGGTCGAATCGGGGCATGTCACGTCCGAGCGCATCCGTGCAGGACTATCCGGTGGCAGCCCGGCTGCGAAAGCCATCCACGATTTTGTGCTCACAATCGCCGAAAATGTGGAACGCTCAGGCTTTGCGGCGGGCGGCCCGTTGACAGCCGTGGCTGTAGAAACAGCTACTAACTCTGAGCGGATCAACCTGGCCTGTCGTGAAGCCTACTGGATGTTACAGGCCGCGTTCATGGAAAAATTACTGGAAGGCGGATTGACAAAAGCAAAAGCCAGAGAGCTGGCGACGTTCATCACCGCTTCGATCGAAGGGGGCATTATCCTGAGCCGCACTTACCATACGGCGGATCCATTGCGGCTGGTTGCGAAGCAATTGCTGATCCTGCTTTCTTCGAAAGAAAACACCACCCAGCTATCACAGGCGAAAAGATGAAACTGACCATTTTTGGGGCGACCTCACCCACGGGTAAACTGCTCGTCGAAAAAGCACTGGCGCAGGGGCACGAGGTCACCGCGTTCGTACGGGAGGAGACAAAGCTGCGCATCGAGCACGAAAGGCTGAGAGTGGTCCGTGGGGACGCGTTGAACTCCGGGGAAGTCGAATCTGCCATCCGGGGGAGCGACGCCGTCCTCAGTACGCTTGGCCCGAAAGGCAAGCCGGCGGTTATGGTGACCGAGTCCACTCGGAATATCGTTACTGCGATGCAAAAGCACGGCATAAGGCGGCTCGTGGTCGTCTCGGTTGCCGGGATCGCCGTCCCGCAGGACCGGCGCGGGTTCAACCTGGTCAGCGCGTTGATTAAGCTGCTGTTAAAAGATGTTTTCCTGGACCGCCAGAATCAGATCGCAGTCCTGGAATCCAGCAACCTGGACTGGATCGCCGTGCGCGTGTCGCGGCTGATCGACGCTCCCGCGACCGGCTCGGTCAAGGCTTTCTTTGGAAACGCGTCTCCCCGCATGAAGGTGAGCCGCGGCGATCTGGCCGACTTTATGTTGAAGCAATTGACGGAAGATCGCTGGATTCGGCAGGCCCCGATTTTGAGAAACTGACGAACGAAGCTTACCTTTTCTTGAACCCCAAAATTGTGGTCATGATCCCGGTGAAAA
>DASTFG010000018.1:0-2589 GCA_035708785.1 Anaerolineales bacterium | reverse complement strand
CCTTCGCAGCTAGATCATGGTAATCATTCAGTGCAATCCCCGGCCAGACCACATCGATTTTTGAGCGATCGAGGTCGATCCATTTCGAAAACATCTCGGCGTAGTACGTGCTGATCGCCAGGAAACGATCCACATAACGGGCGCGGTCACAGATCAGGCCCAGAGCTTCCGCTTGATAAGGCTGAGGCATTCCTTCCAGGAAAATATCTTCGCCGTGCAACCCGCAGGTGATCGGAACTTGAAGGGAACGCTTGAACTCACGCGCGACTCCAATCAGCAATGTATTCGTGATATGGATGACATCGGGTTGATAGTTTGACTTGATCCAGTAAACCAGTTCCTGTAGCAACTCGCGCTGGTTTCCCTCCTCGCCTTTTAACATCGAAATGGTTAGTTGAGCATTTGCCACAGGGTCGACAGCACTACCTATATCAAAATGAGGCATGAGGCGCAAAATTGCCTGGGAGCCTGCAACTCGTAATAAGAGATCGCGCCCCAGGAATGGACGCGGAAATTTCTGTAACAAATAGGCCTTGATCCCACCGTAGAAGATCAGTCGCTCGCCCACATTTTCTTCATCCAAGCGCATCGGCGTATAGAGCGGAAAGAGACTGACATCCTGCCCGGCGGCCTTCAGCGCGGCGGCAAGCGCGTTATCATGCATGCAACTGCCACAATACATGTTTGCCGCGCCGGTAGCGATGTAAATGATCTTCATGATTTCTTCGCAAGAGCGATCTCTACAGGCAACCCCCACATGGATGAGAGGCTGACGTCTCGAATCGTAAAACCGCTTTGCTCCAATGCCTGCCGAGCAAAGATCGGACGACAATCCGCGTATTCGGGCAGATGTTCGTGGAACCACTCGTACATCCGAACAGCAATGCCTGGCGGATTTGTCTTGGTCATCGATACCACCGCCAGCCTGCCGCCCGGCTTCAGGACGCGGTGACATTCCTGAAGCACATGCGGGATCTCCGGGTTATCGAACAATTCCAGCGTGAAGCTCATGAAAACGCCATCCAGGCTGTTGGCTTGGATAAAATCCAGATTGGCGGCATCGCCAAGATGCAATTCCGTCCGGTCGTCCAACCCTTCTTTTTGAAGGCGCTCACGCGCAATGGCGAGCATTCCGTCCGAGATATCCAGGCCGACCACGCGACCGCCAGGACCCACGGCCTTCGCAAGAGCAACCAGGCAATGGCCTGTTCCAAACCCGATTTCTAAAATCGTTTCACCTGGCCGGGCAGACAATCTCTCAAGCCCCCAGTCGCGGTACTTTTTTTCCGTGCTCCCAGCAATCAAATCGTACCAGCGGCTCAGACGGTTATAACTTCGTCTGGCGGCTTCCTTGGAACGGTTCACCCGGCTGACGGATGTCTCCATATTCGCATTCCTTTCCAGGTCCGATTATATGATGGATTACCCTCAATCCAGTGAAGTCTGCATTACAAAAAACTAAGGGACAAGCAAACCTTACAAGCCATCCCATTAAAAGAATATTCTGGCTGACCATTACTGGTGATGGTCAGCCAGAAGTGATTTAGTAAAGTAGAAGATGTTCGTCTATGAGTTAGTCATCGGCTCCCAGAGTCGATGGTCGGTTGCGTTCTGCTTTGCGCTCCATGTTTTCAGCCGCGCGCTCCATTTTTGGTTGATTTGCACGGCCCCGGTTATACCAGTTCTGCACGATTTGGCCAGCCGTATCGCGTCCGCCCAGGCCAAAGGCTAAACCAGCGGCGAGAGCAAGCGCACCAATGAAGCCCATAAAGAGGGTGTTAACGAGCGTCTGAGCAACGCCGATCTGGTTCACGGCAATGACAATGCCGAAGGCCCAGACCGCCACGCGGGTGATTGTCTCCAGCAGATCCGGGTTATCGAAGCCTGCCTGTGCGGTGGCGCCGCGCACCAAATCCCCGAGTGCATTCGCAGCCAGACCCGTGAGCACAAGGATCACAACGGCCACGACCAGGTTCGGGATCCAGAGCAGGAACTGCTGCAGAACCGCCGAAACAGCCGGCAGACCAAGCGCATCGAACGCAACGACCAGCACGATCAAGCGCACGAACCACTTGACGATATCGGCGAGCAAACCTGAGGCATCCTTCTTTATGCCCATGTTATTCACAAAGCCTTGAATCCCCGAATTCTGCGCCAGGACATTGAACCTGACCGCGCGCAGCAACGCAGCCACCGCGGAGGCAAGCAGGCCGGAGATGATCCAACCAATGATCAGAATGACCAGGAAGCCAAGAATCCGAGGGATTGCCGCCAGGAACAAGCTGAGCGCGGCAGTGAGGGAAGTCATGACCGCCGCACCCCAATCAGTAATTGTATTTCCATCCATCTTATGTTCTCCTTTTCTACCCGTTCAGGGCAGGTTTCTAAATACCTCGAGGAAAGGAGACCTCCCCGCAGTTTCCTGGAGGAAGCAGCCTTCGCTCTTGCTCGAGTTCTAGGATATTTCACTTACCTTCACAGTATTGAGAGTAAGTACTTTATTTGAATTTAATTATGTGAGCAGGTGAGAATAAGGTCAATTAGGGACTTCCCAATCGCAGTAATGAACTCCCTACCTGTATAGATCAG
>DASTFG010000017.1:0-5062 GCA_035708785.1 Anaerolineales bacterium | reverse complement strand
CACTTTGGAACGGCGCCATCCCGGGATCGGACCGCTGGTTTATCGTGGAAATGGTTCCGGGTGCGCGGCCGCTCGACGAACTGGAAGTGGCGTTGATCCGCGTGGCCGCTGACCAGGCAGGCAATATTCGAGACCAGTTGGAACGGGATCGGAATGGGTTGCTGCGGGCTGCAGAATTGATCCTGCCCAGAGACAATAGCGAGCTGCTGCTAGTAATCGATCAGTTCCAGGAGCTGTTCACGCTGGTCGCCGACGAAGCCACTCGAACGCACTTCCTGAATATCCTGACCGCCGCGGCGACCGATGCACGCAGCCGGGTGCGTATCATCATTAACCTGCGGGCTGACTTCTACGACCGGCCGCTGCACTACCCCGAATTCGGCAGACTGATCCGCAATCGCCTTGAAACCGTCCTGCCCCTGTCCGCTGAGGAGCTCGAACGGGCCATCTTGCACCCGGCAGAGCAAGTAGGGGTCTCGTTCGAACCGGGGCTGGTGCCCACGATCATCGATGATGTGCTCTACCAACCCGGTGCCCTGCCTCTGCTGCAGTACGCGCTCACCGAGTTGTTCGAAGCGCGAGAGGGACGCACGCTGACCCGCGCGGCCTACGAGACCATTGGCGGCACGGCCGGAGCGCTGGCCCGCCGCGCCGAAGAACTGTATCACGAGCAGGAAAGCGAAGGGCAGGAGGCAATCCGGCAGATGTTCCTGCGGCTGGTAGCGCTGGAAGACGACTCCACGGCCTCGCCTGCCACCCGGCAAAGGGTGCCTCGCTCCGAGCTCAGCGCCCTGGTCCAGGACGAAGAGCTAATGGATGAGCTGATCGATGCCTATGCTGCTTACCGTCTGCTGACGCTCGACCATGACCCCGACAGCCGCCGTCCGACGGTCGAGGTCGCCCATGAAGCCCTGCTGCGCGAATGGCAGCGCCTGCGCGGCTGGCTGGACGAAAGCAGGGCGGACCTCCGCCTGCGGCGGCAATTGGCGCGGGCAGCCGAGGAGTGGCGCGAGTCTGGCCAGGATCCCAGCTTCGCCCTGCGTGGGGCGCGGCTTGAGCAGTTCGCGTCATGGAGCGAGTCCACGCAATTGGCCTTGACGCGAGACGAGCGTGATTACCTGCAGGCCAGTGCCGCATTGCGTGACGAGCGGGAGGCTGCCGAGGCTACGCGCCAGGCGCGTGAAGCAAGGCTGGAACGGCGCGCCGGGTTGGTCCTCCAGGCGTTGGTCGTGGTCTTTCTGCTGGCGGCCGCAATTAGCGGCTGGCTGGCCCTGGATGCCAATCGCAATCTCGCCCGTTCTGAAAGCCAGCGTCTGGCAGCCGAAGCGAACTACGTCCTCCAGCGTGGGGGCAGCGCCGAACTGGCAGCGCTGCTCGCGCTGCGTGGCCTGGACGCCCACTACACCCCGCAGGCAGACCTGGCTCTGCAGCGCGCAGCCGGGACCTATGTCGACTCGGTCCTCATCGAGGCGCCGGGTGGTGCCTTTTGGCCTGTGATGTCACCAGACAACCGTTACCTGCGCTTTGCCCGCAATGATCCCAGTGGTTCTGGGCCCCCTATTACCGAGATGTGGGATCTGCAGACCATGGAACGCCTGTGGCAGACGTCTGAATACATTATCCCGGGATATCCCGTTGATAACCGGGATGAATCGGCCGATTTCTCCACGATCGTAGCTACAACATTAGATGATTCCGAAGTGCTCTTGTTAGATGTGAAGACCGGTGAACGTATTCTTACTTTTCAGGGCATGTCCTCGCCTCTCGTACTTGGTCAGCCTTCAGCGGACGGCAAACTCCTCGTCGCCAGCACCCGCGATGGCGACGTGCATGTCTGGGATATGGAAACCGGCCAGGAAATCCGGCGATTTTCTGTTGGAGGCGGAGGGTATGCCCGGGCTCCTGATCACGAGCTGATTGTTGCCATTTCGCCCGATAGCCGCCTGGTAACGGCCACAGCCTCCGGGCAGACTCACGTCTGGGAGATTGAAAGTGGTGAAGTGCTGTACCGCTTCGAGCACGAGCACTGGGGATGGTTTTTCGTGCCCCAGTTTACGGATGACAGCCGTCTGCTGCTGGCGGCCGTCGAGCCGGCTATCTCGCTGTGGGATCTTACGACCGGTGAGGAGGTCGAGACCGATCTGCCTCCAGGTTTTGAAGGAATATTAAGCCCTGACGGCCGCGTCTACGCCCAGGCCTTTGTAGGTGAGTCAGAGCAAGAGGTCATTCTGTGGGATGTAGCCACAGGGCGCGAGCTGCACCGTTTGACCGGCCATTCCGATGGCGCCCGGCCCGTTGCTTTTCTGGATGGCGGCAGCCAGATCATCACCTGGGGATGGGAAGGCACCGCCCGGGTGTGGGATGTGGCCAGCGGTCGAGAACTGCTTGTGCTGGCAGGTCACACCGATGCTATTGCGGATGCAGCCCTTTCGCCGGACGAGCGCTACCTCGTCACGACTGGCCAGGATGCCACCGTACGCATCTGGGATTTGCAGGCGCCGCGCCACCAGGATTACGATTACCAACTCGACGGTGCGCGCGACGTACTGCATTTCTCTCCCGACGGTCGCGTGGCTCTGACCGTAGGCTCGGAGACGGGCGAAGCTGCGCTGGTGCAGGCGGATTCATTTGCGGTGCTGCATCATCTGGATTTCACACCGGATCCCATACTCGGCGGATCGAAGGCCAGGCCGCCCTTCTCCGGCGACGGCCGGATGGTGCTGGGAGACAACAGATCCGGCACTATTCTGGTCTACGATGTCGCCAGCGGGGAGCTGATCGCCGAACACGCCAGTCCGGATGACATGTACAAGCATCCTGTCTTCGTGCCTGGCAGCCACCACATCTTCGCAGGCGGCGATCGCGGCGCTTACCTGCTGGATGCGGAAAGCGGCGAGCAATTGCGTATATTTGAAGCCCCTAATAACGTCATCGACTCGCCGTATAGCGATATTGTGTCCGTATCAGACGACGGGCGCTATGGCGCAATGCATATGGAAACGGGAACGGCAAATACCGGATATGTCGTCTCCATATGGGATCTGGAGACGGGTAGCCTCGCGTTCCAGTCGACGCATCCCACCGACTTCGCGGTAGCCTTCGCCTTCTCGAAAGACAGCCGCTACTTTGCCTGGGGTGGCACCGGTAATATTGCCTACGTGCTTGATCTGCATAGCGGAGAGGAGGTGATTCGCCTCACCCACCTCGATTCTGTCCATGCGATTGATTTCTCATCCGATAACCAGTTCTTGCTAACCAGTACAGGTGGTGACGGAGTAATCCTCTGGGATCTCGAAGGTGGAGCAATCGTACGCCGCTTCTTTGCAGGCAACGGTCAAGCTGGCTTTGCCAAGTTCGTCGAGGATGACACCTTCGTTTTATATTCTACCTTTGAAGATGGCCTGATCCACCGCCAGCCTGTCAGCCCCGAGGGGCTGATAGAGAGCATGTGCGCCCAGGTGCAGCGCGATCTGACCGTTGTCGAGCGTCAGGTTTATGGTCTGGACGACTCTACCACCTGCCCGAAATTTTCCGGTAACTGAACGGAGGTCGCCAGTCGCTATAAATGAAATTTCTCATGTGTTAGAATGTATAGACAAAATTGAAATCGAGCGGGGATTTGTTCTCCAAAGAGATAAAGAACAATTGTCCTTCGTTTCAACAATCCCCGCTCTTCCCTGATTGACGTACTGATCTCTCGAATAGTGTTTTTAGAAGGACGGGCATGTGATGGGCCAGGCAGGTTCAATCCAGGCAACAATTCAAGGAAACGTGAGTGGCCAGGTCGCGGTAGGCAGTTACATCCTGCAAATGGGCGATGTGAACGGGGGAATCGTCAATTTCGCCGCACCGTCCGAGAAACCAACTTATTCGAGGAGGCCCTCTCCTGTAAAATTGCGTCCGCGCGCATTCCCATCTCTTTTGAACCGTGAAGCGGAGTTTGCATCTGCAAGAACTGCTTTACAAGGCGCGATACCGGTCTCCATCTATGGGGAGGAAGGGATCGGCAAAACATCTTTTGTACGCCAGCTGACTCATCTCCTGGATACAGACGGTTTTCCACATGGTGTGGTCTATCTGGACTCACCTGCGGGAAATCCGGATGATTTGCTCCAATCTCTCTTCGATGCATTTTATGAAAGCCTGCCCGAGTTTAAGCCCACCCCTACCCAGATCCGCCATGCACTGCGGGACCTCAATGCTGTCATCTTTTTAGATGACCTGAATCTGGAGACCGACGAGGTTCTGTCCTTATTGAATTCTGCTCCCAACTCTCTCTTCGTAGTTTCTTCCCTCGAGAGAGCTCTTTGGGGAGAAGGCCAACTCATTCCTATGCGGGGATTATCTGAAACTTATGCGTTGGCGCTCTTTGAACGTGAGGTTGGGCATCCCATCAGCGAAGAGGAGCGTAAGGATGCTCACAAAATCGTGGGCCTGCTTAAAGGACATCCATTGCACATTCTGCAGGCCGCCTCACTTATCCGTGAAAAATCCTGGTCTGTCGGTGAAACCCTGGAGGCGCTCTTGGAGGAGGCTCCTGAAATAGCTCTTTTCCAGGCTGCATTGAGTACGTTGATAGATGAGCAGAAACGAAGTCTAGCGATCCTTGCTGCGGCCGGTGGAACTGCAATTCCGATCGAGCATTTGAGTGCCTTGTCCCAGGACACAGATGCACGAAAAACGTTGCGAGGATTGATCGCACTAGGACTGGTCCAGGCCCAGAGTCCACGATACAGCCTGATAGGTGATCTGGCAACCAGGTTCGATACTCTCTGGGATTTGTCTGCCCGGGAGGATGCGCTGATCAACTATTTCGTCCGCTGGTTGGAAGAAGGGCCGGCGCGGGAGCTGGTGGAAGAATCGGCTGAAGTCTTGCTTTATGTGGTCAGGAAAGCGGATGAAAAAGCGCGCTGGCCGGAGCTCATCCGGCTCGGGCGTGCGCTCGAGCCTTACTTGATCCTTTGGAAACGCTGGCAGGCCTGGGCCGAGCTATTGAACCTGATCCTGAAGGCGGCGCAAACATTGGGTGACCGCGCATTGGAGGCCTGGGCTCTGCACCAGC
>DASTFG010000016.1:0-10346 GCA_035708785.1 Anaerolineales bacterium | reverse complement strand
AGTGGGCGGAGCCGTATTATCCACATTCATCTATTTTCTTTTGTGGAATGGGAAACTGCAAAGATTGGATAATCAGGGTGGAATCGGCATTCTCATTAACCTGGCCATTCTTGCCGCGGTTCTCTTACTGGGGTGGCCTGGTTCCGAACGCTAAGGATTCGGAGAAGACCATAACTTATGGGAACGTGATCGAATCAAAAAAGGAAAATCGTGTACGATCGGTTTTCAACTATGAATAAAAAACAAGGTTATCGGATTGTTCCATTCACGATCAACAGGCAGATGGTCGCTGCATCCACTTCTGTGGGCAGAGAACAAAGCAACATTCATGCCATCGTTGAAGTCGACATATCGAAACCTCGCCAATGGATACGGGAAATCAAGAAGCGAACAGGAGAAAGCCTGTCTCTCACGGCGTATGTAACAACCTGCCTCGCCAAAGCCATTTTAGAATATCCGAACTTCAACTCATTCCGCAAGGGCAGGAAGCTTATCATCCTTGATGATGTTACGATCAGCGTCCTTGTGGAAAGGGAAATCAATGGGGAGATCGTGCCCGAGAATCTTGGCATCCGAGCCGCACAATTCAAGACATACCGGCAAATTCATGAGGAGATCAGAGCTGCGCAGGAACACTCCAGTGATGGTCTTGGAGGACTTTCCGGCATTACCTGGTTGAGATTGATTCCGGCCTTTCTCTTCCGCATATTTGTCCAGATCGCGTCTAAAAATATCCGCATGATGGAACGTTATGGGGCGGTTGGTGTCACCGCGGTTGGTATGTTTGGCAATAAGAATCAGGCGTTATGGGTTGTTCCAATCGTCGGCGGGGCTACCGTCGCGGTTGCTGTGGGAGGAATCGTGGAAAGGCCATGCATCAGCGATGGACAACTGGAGTCCCATGAGCACCTCTGCCTGACCATAACCTTCAATCACGATATCGTCGACGGCGCTCCAGCCGCCCGCTTTGTGAAGAGATTCTCTGAACTGCTGATGAGCGGAGAGTTGCTTGTCGAGGAGGCACGAAAAATATCCATTCCTTGATCGGAGGTGATTATGACTTCAATAATCAGTGCACAAGCCTATGGCGACAAAGCTGCCGAAATCGCAGACCCCCAATGGAAGGGGCTTTTCGTTGCTGGAGGTGTCGCTGCCTTTTCCATGCTGGTTCTCATGATCGTACAGATCATCGTTTTCGTGCTCTGGCCCCCGCCTGCTACTGTCTCAGGCTATTTCTCCCTGTTTCAAGAGAGCTGGCTTCTGGGGCTGCTGAGCCTTGATCTACTGTACATTGTGGACAGCATTCTGTTGATCTTGATCTATCTCGCGGTTTACTTCGTCCTGAGGAGAGCCGGGGAGTCTTCCATGCTGGTTGCACTGATTTTTGGCATTGTTGGAATAGCCGCCTACTTTGCTTCGAACACAGCCTTCGAGATGCTTTCCCTGAGCAATCAATATGCCGCAGCAACTACAGAAGCACAAAGGTCCGCGCTCCTGATAGTGGGTCAAGGAATGCTTGAGATCTACAAGGGTACCGCCTTCGACATCTATTACGTCCTCAATACCATTGTACTTTTCATCTTCTCGCCTGTTATGCTTCGCAACAAACTCTTTAGCAGTGCGACCGCCTATCTTGGGTTCCTGGCGGGCATCTTGATGGTTGTGCCGTCTACAGCGGGGACGCTGGGTCTATATTTCTCGCTCGCATCGCTGGTGCCCTGGGCGATATGGTTGGTCCTGGTCGGGCAACGGCTTCTTCAGTTCGGACGACGGCTGAACAACTGACGAAGATTAAGGGGCTATCGAACAGGGAGTGGCTGCAGATCATTCAGTAGATCACGAAATAACCAAGAGTAGCCCGAAAACAGGGGTGCGGACCCTTCGGCGTCCGCACCCCTGTTTTCGGGGATCCCTTCAACTTTCGTGAAGTACTGAATTTACCTCTTGTCATTCGTGTAAAATCCAAGGGGTAACTCTGGAAGTTCTGCGCCGTCATGACCTTGCGAGCTATGAGCCACCATCCTTTTCCAAAACGCCAGCGCTTCATCCTGCCTGTTCTGGCAATAGGGTTATATTTCTATCTTAACCTTTTTTCCGAGGCGCTGACCGATGATGCGTTCATCACCCTGCAGTACGTTAAAACCCTTCTGGAGACGGGCACATGGGGATTTGTTCCCGGTTATGTAACCAATGCAGTCACCTCGCCGCTCAACGTGTTTCTTCTGGCATTTGTGGGGATTTTTCTGGGGCCCACAATCAACAGTGTGATCTGGCTATCTGCCATTCTCCTGGCGCTCGCTTCCCTGTTGCTTGTCCGTATCTCTTTGCACTTGTTCAAGACGGGGAGCTTGGGGTATCTGGCAGCAGGTGCGCTGATATTTAATCCTCTCCTGGTTTCGACGCTAGGGCTCGAAAGCATACTGTTCGTCGGTCTTTATATTTTATGTGCATACCTTTATCTTATCCGGAGATGGTCCCTGCTTGCTGTTGCACTTGGATTGCTGACAGTCACACGTTTTGATGGAATTCTATTTTTCAGCATAGCTCTATGGCTGGTTCCGACATTCAGGAAAAAGGCTAAATTTGCCGCGATCTTTATGTTAAGTATTGCGCCCTGGTATGTTTTTTCATGGATCTATCTCGGCTCATTCTTTCCGGATACTTTGTTTATAAAGACCGCCCAGCGCTCCTGGGGTAATTGGGATTTTTTGAATGGCATCGATCTCTACTCCCGCGTCTACGCGCTCGAGAGCATGCTGTCGCTCTTACTTCTCCCATTGTTGTTATTGCTTATCAATAGAGAAGTAAGAAGCTCCCCCCTGATCGGGTTTCTGCTACTGACCAGTATTGTCCATTTCATTGGGTATTCGATTTTACATGTACCCCCATACTACTGGTACTATGTCCCCGAAATTACAGCCATTATCCTGATCGGTAGTTTTGGTTTGGGCATATTGTTCCGGCAATACAGTTCAAAGGTAGAGGGCAAAAAAGCAATTCAGAGTGTGGCTGTAGTCTTGTTGCTTCTTCAGGCCTTTGGAATGTTCCAGATCCTTACCAGGGATGGCTTCCGGATCAATGAAATGCCCATCCACACGAACTGGGCGACTCACGAGCAGTATAGAGAGATCGGAGAATGGCTCAAAGAACATAACGATCGAGATGTGATCCTGGTGGATGGCGAGATGGGGACACTGGGATACTATTGCGATTGTCACCTGTTAAGTTTTTTCAGCGATAGAGGCTGGCTGAGAGAATACGTTCGCAGCCGGACCACCGGGGCCGGGCTTGGACCGGCTCTTTATAGGATTAACTTCTTATTCCTGGATAAAGAAGCGAAGTCGCCTCAACCCCATTATTTGTTATCAGAGATCCCCAATGGGAGAGATACCTCGATCGCGGCAATTAGAGAATGGAAGACGAAAACAAAATGGATAGCGCTTTGCCTGATGAAACTCAGTATATACTCTCGATGCGGAATTCATCTCATTTGCCTTTTGCCCACTGTCGGTATATAATCTGCAGGTATTTATTAAGCGAAGCGTGAGTATTTTTGTGTAAGCCTCTACCGGGTCTTGTGGAAATTTACCGGTATCAGCCATTATTAGCCATATCAATATTGGCGCTGCTTGGTCATCATCGTCCCCTCATCGAAGATCAAACACAAGCGAATATAGAAGTCACCGTCTTTGCGTGGCAATATAGTCGGATTAAAGCTTGCCGATCAACACCTCCTAATTCCACCTCAAAGGAGCCTTTTTGTGACACCAGCAAAACGGAAGAAACAGCACCTAAGACTCCTGCCCAAATCTCCAACCGGAATTCCCGGATTGGATGAAATCACCGGCGGCGGTTTGCCCAAAGGCAGACCGACTTTAGTTGCCGGCGGCGCGGGCTGTGGCAAGACACTGTTCGCGATGGAGTTTCTTGTCAACGGAGCTACTCAACACAATGAACCTGGCGTCTTTGTGGCGTTCGAGGAAAGTGCCGAAGAATTGGCGCAAAATGTCGCCACGCTTGGTTTTGATTTGAAAGAGCTGATCAAACAAAAGAAACTGATCATCGATTATGTGCGGATCGAACGTGGCGAGATCGAAGAGACAGGCGAATACGACCTGGAGGGACTGTTCATCCGCCTGGGATATGCAATCGACAGGATTGGGGCCAAACGAGTAGCTCTGGATACAGTTGAGGTGCTGTTCGCCGCGCTGCCCAACCAAGGCATTCTACGGGCGGAATTGCAGCGCCTCTTTCGCTGGCTGAAGGACAAGGGCGTGAGTGCAATCGTGACCGCAGAACGCGGCGACGGCACCATGACCCGTTTCGGCCTGGAAGAATACGTTGCCGATTGCGTTATCCTGCTCGATCACCGCGTGACGGAGCAGGTTTCGACGCGGCGGTTGCGAATCGTCAAATATCGCGGTAGCCTGCACGGTACAAACGAGTACCCGTTCCTGATTGGCAAGAATGGCATCTCGGTACTGCCCATCACTTCACTGGCACTGGAGCACAAGGTGCCTTCAGGGCGCGTATCAACTGGGGTTAAGGGCATTGACGATATGCTGGGAGGCAAGGGTTTTCACCGCAGCAGCAGTATCCTGATTTCGGGCACGGCGGGTACGGGAAAGAGCAGTCTCGCTGCGGCGTTCGTGAACGCGGCTTGCCAGCGCGGTGAACGCTGTTTGTATTTCGCCTTTGAGGAATCCACAAGCCAAATTCTTCGGAATATGCGCTCGATCGGTATCGACCTGGCGCCGCACGTGAAAAAAGGACTGCTTCAATTCCACGTCGCCCGTCCCACCCTCTATGGTCTTGAAATGCATCTAGTGACGATGTACGACCTGATCAAGGAATACAAACCGGAGATCGTTGTACTGGACCCAATCACCGACTTTTTCGCGATCGGATCCAAGGCTGAAGTTAAGGCTACCATTACACGGATCATCGACTTCTTAAAAATGAACCAGATCACGGCACTTTTCACCAGCTATACTTCGGAAGAGGACACCCCAGACCAAACCATCGTAGGTGTTTCGTCGCTGATCGATGCCTGGATCAGTCTGCGCAACCTGGAGAGTAACGGGGAACGCCATCGCGGCTTGTTCGTTCTGAAATCCCGCGGCATGGCCCATTCGAATCAGATCCGCTCCTTCCATCTGACCGACGATGGCATAAAGCTTGGCGCGCTGGACCTTGCCGGGCGCAGGAGCGTCCTCAGCGGACCTTGAGAAGCGCTTTGAACACATCTAAAGTGTTATAGATACAGGAAGGAACCTGCAATGGAGAAAGGGAAGCCCCGTACTCGAGCCAAACGCTCACAAAAGACTTATGAATTGCGGCTTTACGTTGCCGGGCAGACACCGAAAAGCCTCGCCGCATTTGCGAATCTAAGAAAGATCTGTGAAGAAAATATGCCGGGACAATACCGTATCGAGGTCATTGACTTGCTCAAGAAGCCCCAGCTCGCGAGTGGAGACCAGATCCTTGCGATCCCCACTCTGGTGAGGAAATTGCCGGAGCCGATCAAGAAGATCATCGGCGATCTTTCCGATACGGAGCGCGTCCTCGTAGGGCTGGACATACGCGAGAAGAAGTAAATGGGGCGCAGGCTACTATAATTTTGATGATTGAAAAGGTTGAGCAATGACCAGGAAAAAACACCTCCAGCAGGAACAGGATGAGACCGAGGAATTGAAAAGCCGCCTCGCAGAGACAGAGGAAACCCTGCAAGCGATCCGCCAGTACATGGTGGATGCCTTCGTAGTGAACCGCGCGGACGGTGTCCAGGTGGTCACCCTGAACGAGGCAGAGATCCCATACCGCATGATGGTCGAGGCGATGAACGAGGGAGCCGTGACGCTGGTCCCAGATGGCACGATCTTCTATTGCAATAGCCGTTTTGGCGAAATGGTTCAAATCGAATGCGAAAAGCTGGTCGGTACTCCGATTCGGGAGTTGATCTCCCCAGAGGGGCAAGCGGCTTTCGAGGAGCTCTTTAAGAGGGCCGGGCAGCAGCGAGCCAGAGGCCAATCCTGTTTAAAGCGGGCTGGAGGCGAATGCATACCGGTACAGCTCTCTGTCTATTTGCTTGGACAGGATCAAATGAGCGGGATTGCCATTATCGCCACGGATCTCACCGAGCGGATCCAGGCTGAGGAAAAGATCCGCATCCTGGCCTCAAAACTGGCCAGGGCCGAGCAGGAAGAGCGGCACCGCATCTCCCAGATCCTGCACGACGATCTGCAGCAGCGTCTCTTCGCCATCAAAGCGCAGTTATACTTTCTAAACGATCCCGGCGGGAACAATTCGTTGTCACCAGCCGCGTATATTGAGCTCGAGCAGATCCAGGAATCGCTTTCCGAAGCTATCGCCATCACGCGCAACCTGAGCATCGATATCAGCCCCATCATCATGCAGGGAGATGGCCTAACCGAGGCCATGGCCTGGCTTGCCTCGCGTATGCAAGAGCAGCATGGCCTGCAGGTGGATCTACAGGTCAAAGAGGATTTGCGCGATGTGGATAGCCAGACACGTGTGCTTATCTTCCAGGCGGTGCGTGAATTGCTCTTTAACATTGTCAAGCATGCCAACACATCTCAGGCAACCGTCACACTGGAAGAAGTCGATAGCTACGCCCGTATCATCATCTCCGACTCGGGGAAAGGCTTTGACGTCGAGGCGACCTTGAGCGATCCCCAGGTTGCCCACGGCTTATTGATCATTCAGGACCGTCTCGCCCTGATAGGCGGCAGCATGGAAGTGGCTTCGCATCCAGGCCGGGGAACGCGTGTTGTGATGGAAATCCTGTTGAGGAGGACTTCAAAGGAATCACATTGATTTCTCGCTATGAGGGATCCACATCCTCCCGCTGAGGTTATCAACCATCTGGTTCAATGGGGGGAGCAGCGCGGCCCGATTCGCGCAATGATTCTGACCAGCACGCGCGCCATTCCAAACGCCTCCGTCGATATCCTTTCCGACTATGATGTTATCCTGGTCGTCGAAGATATCCATCCATTCTTTGAAGATCGAAGCTGGCTGTCGGATTTTGGGGAGGTGCTTGTCGCCTACTGGGATCCCATCCACGTTGAACCGGAATATGGCATCGAGGTCGTTGCGAATGTGATTCAATATGCAGATGTTCTCAAGATCGATTTCACCCTCTGGCCCGTTGAGTTGATGCGGCGCATCGTCCAGGCACCCGCGCTTCCGGCCGAACTTGATGCCGGGTACGGCGTCCTCATGGATAAAGACGGCCTGACCGAGGGGATGAAACCACCATCCTATGCGGCTTACGTTCCCGTCCCACCGACGGAGGAAGCCTATCAAAAATGGATCGAAGATTTCTTCAGCGATGCCCCTTACGTTGCAAAGTGTCTCCTGCGCGGTGAGCTTCTCCCCGCCAAATGGTGCCTGGACTACGATATGAAACATGTCTATCTGCGCCCAGTGCTGGAATGGAAAATAGGACTTGATCACAGCTGGTCCATACCGGTGGGCGCTTTAGGGAAAGGCTTGAAAAAGCGGCTGCCGCCTGAGCTGTGGTCACAGCTAGAAGGCACATATGCAGGGGCAGACATCGCGGATAACTGGGATGCGTTATTTCGCACAATATCCCTTTTTCGCCAGGTGGCGGTTGAGGTGGGCGAAGCGCTGGGCTACCTTTATCCTCATGACCTGGATGAGCGGGTCACGGCCTATGTGCAGGATATGATTAAGCTGAGCTCTCGTGGGGAATATCTCCCGTAAATTGTGTCGTTTAGCAGGAGTTTTCATCCTGATGAATTGGAATGAACAGGATTTTCGCCATCACAACCAGAGGCCTGGAAGCGGTTAGCGCCGATGAGCTCGCTGCCCTGCCCGGGATCACAGTAGAGCAGATTGCCTATCGCCGCATTCTGGCCTCTTGCCACGGATCACTCTCCCCGCTGCTTTCTCTGCGGACCGTGGACGATGTCTTTCTTCAGGTGGGGACCTGGCCGGATGTGGATCGGGCGCGCCAGACCTTAGAGGCATTGAGGGCCGCCAGCGCTCAATTGCCTTTGGAAATGGCATTGGAGGTCTGCAGGCAAATCCGTACGATTGAAAGCCCTCCTACTTTTTCGATAACAGCCAACTTCGTTGGCAAGCGAAACTATAGTACCAGGGAAATCAAACAGGCTTGCGCCACAGGCATTGCAGACCAGCAGCGCTGGTCCTATTCCGAGAATGACTCGCAGGCCGACCTCAACATACGCGTCTTTATCGAGGGGAGCACCGCGGTGGTCGGGGTGCGGCTGGGAGCTCAGTCGCTGTCCAGGCGCCTGTATAAGCAGCAGCATGTAGTCGGATCACTCAAACCTGCCGTAGCTGCCGCACTCCTTAAAGTAGCGGGTATCGTCCCGGGCGCGCGAATCCTGGATCCGTGCTGCGGCGCCGGGACCATCCTAATCGAGGCCAGTGTAAATGGAATTAGCATTTGGGGCGGAGACATTAATCCGGAGGCCCTTGCAGCCGCGCGCTTCAATGCGAGCCAGGCAGGTTTGGCCATCCCGGTCCGGTGCTGGGATGCACGTGCTCTGCCTATTGCAGATGGTTCTTTCGACTATGTCGTCTCTAACCTCCCGTGGGGCCGTGCTGTAAGTACGGATGGCTCTCTGGAGGCTCTCTATCAGGGCATCGGTGCAGAGATCGAGAGAGTTTTGTCCCCGAGCGGGCAAAGTGTACTCCTCACCAATCGGCCTGACCTGCTGCATTTCAAAGGGCTAAAGTGCGACAGACAGATAGAGATCAGCCTTTTTGGACAAACTCCAATGATTACGATTTGGTCTCATCGAGCACAAGGTTAATTCACCTGTGTCGCTCCAGCTCACGTTCATGCCGGGCAGGTAGGCGACTCGCGCCAGTTCAACGATCCGAGGCTGGCTCAAACCGCGCCAAACATCCAGCATTGGATCGTCTTGCTGTTAAGCCGGTAACCGACCGGTCATTATGAATTGTCGGGCAAATTCTGCTTATTTGTTGATCAATATAAAGACGATCACTGCGACAATGAAGTACATCAATTCAGGGCTTACTTTGGTTTTCATCTTGCCTCCACATAACATAACGAATCACTTGGATTACAGTTATCCTCATTTGTTGACAGCTTGCTCAAGGTTTTGAAGTATGATTGGCCACAATCGTTATCCGGTACGGCGCGAGTAGGAGCTCATTAGTACAGAGGAGCAGGGCCATGAAAAATACATCTATAAAGCTTTACTCTACTCAGGGCTGGGATCCTATTCAGCCGATTTTCATTAAGATAAAGCAAAATTCCTATGGAACAAAGTAGCATATCACACAAGATTATTGACGGAAAACGACAAGCCCAGGTGATCAAAGATGGTGTTCGCGACCGCGTAATGCTGCTTAAGCAACTGGGATGGCAGCCCCACCTGGTCTCGATCGATATCGGCGACAGTCAGGCAGTATCTTTGTATATTGGCAACCAGAAACGCGCCTGTGAACAGGTCGGCATTGGCTTTGAGCACCGACACTACCCGGGAAACATTACGCAGGGTGAACTACTGGCGACGCTCCATGCCCTGAATGTAGATCCGCGTGTGACGGGCATCATCCTGCAGCGCCCGGTGCCCTCTACATTGGATCTGGAGCAATTAGAAAACGCCATCCACCCGAGCAAGGATGTGGAAGGGATGAGTTCTGCCAATATCGGCAACATTGTGTATGGGGATGCATCGCTGGGGCCGTGCACCTCTCTGGCGTCCGTGGAGCTGCTGCGCTCGACGGGACTTAACCTGCGTGGATTGGAGGTCGTGATCGTAGGACACTCCGAGATTGTGGGCAAGCCGGTTGCCTTATTGCTCGTGGAGGAACTGGCCACCGTCACGATCTGCCATCATGGCACGCGTAATCTGGCATATCACACGCGCCAGGCTGACGCGCTGGTCGTGGCCGTAGGCAAGGCCGGCCTCATTACCGCGGAGATGGTCAAGCCCGGAGCGGCGGTGATCGACATTGGCATCAATCATGTCGAAGTCATCGGAGCTGATGGTAGCCGGCGTGCAAAAATTGTGGGGGATGTGGATTTTGACAGCGTCCATGAGGTAGCCGGATGGATCACCCCTGTTCCCGGCGGCGTAGGACCGATGACGGTTGCGATGCTGCTCCGTAATACCGTTGTGGCGACCGAGCGCCAGAAACAGCGGTATGAGGAAGTAATGCGTGAGTGAATACAGGCGTCTATAATCTGGTCCCTAGCTCATCTTTCCCAGCCAATTACAGAGTGCCGCATAAAGATCTGCACCTGAACTTTGGAATTTGGCCCACGAACTGCATTGCAAAGTTTAATTATTTATGAGACG
>DASTFG010000015.1:0-12863 GCA_035708785.1 Anaerolineales bacterium | reverse complement strand
GGCCTGCTCTTTCTCATAGATACCATGGGCAAAGCTTTACGTTGCTCCGAATTCTAAATTAGTGTATAGTATCAACAACACATCATTTCTTCTTCGCAGTCTAAACCTATCTTTTCTTGGTACGGAGGAGTAACGAAAATGGCGAAAAAGAAAATCAAGATCAACCGTGCGCCCGTGTTGACCTTGTGGGCAGCAGTTGTGGCAAAGCGACTCGGCTATCATGAGGAAACAGCATTGACGCTTGGCAAAGCAGTAGCGGGGTTGAATGCTCAGTCCAAAGGGCGGCGACTGGGGATCTATGAGGAGAAAACGGAAGAAGATAAGGAAGAAGAAAGAAAAAAAGAAAAACCGGTCAAGGTGGAGTTCATCGAGATCCTGGGACGGGGCGTTCCAGCAGTGAAAACGCCGAAGGGCTTGCGCGCCGCCATCAAGGGTGAGGAGATCGACCCGGAAAGTGTCGAAAGATATTTAAGACAGAAGTTTGGTGATGACCTGGATGAAGCGCGCGCGGCGATGGAAAAACTGGCAAAAGCCCACACCCCCAGGCAACTTGTGGGCAAAGCATACGATCTCTATGAAAAGTTCCGTCCGGAGATCCCCGAGGGGAAGAAGGGTTGGGGTGCGAAAGGCGAACTGGACCTGGACTACATTCGCTCGCTGGCAAAGTGACACCATCGCGCAGAGCGGAGGGATAGCGCTCTTCTATCCCATAGTCGAAGCGCAGAATCATCTTTCTTCGCCGCAACAATCTACTCCAGTCAGTTGTGTCGGTCTTAATCGCAAAGCGGACGCAAGTATGCAAGAAGTGGGAGATGACGAATGCCTTCTTGCCAAATGCAGATGAAATACAGGAATTCTGCGGCAACGATGTGACCGGATGGCTATACGAGTAGGGCTTCCTTTTACAATGCTATAATTCGATCGCAATAGAACGCACGGCATTAGAGGTAAGGAGGTCAGCATGGCAGAAGCGGAATATGATTATGACTTGCTCGTGATCGGCTCAGGCCCCGCGGGCCAGCGAGCCGCGATCCAGGCGGCGAAACTGAACAAGCGCGTGGCGGTCGTCGAGCGCAAGACGATCATCGGCGGGGTATGCATCAACACGGGCACTATCCCCAGCAAGACCCTGCGCGAGGCGGTGATGCACCTATCCGGATATCGCGAGCACAGCCTCTACGGCGCGTCGTACGTCGTCAAGCAGAACATCACGATGGCCGACCTGCTCTATCGCACCGACCATGTTATCCAGCACGAGCTTGACATCGTCCGCCACCAGCTCCAGCGCAACCGCGTCGAGCTGATCTCCGCCGAGGCTTCGTTCGTGGATCCCAACACCGTCCGCTTGAAATACGTGGATGGGCGCGGCTGGCGGGATATCAGCGCCGCGCACGTAGTCATCGCGACCGGTACGCGCGCCACAAAAAGCGACCGCATCCCGTTCGATGGCAAACGAATCTTCATCAGCGATGATCTGCTCGAGCTCGATCACCTGCCGCGCACGCTCACTGTGGTGGGCGCGGGCGTGATCGGCCTGGAATACGCCAGCATCTTTGCCGCGCTCGGCGTGCGCGTGACGGTCATCGACAAGCGCCGCCGCCTGCTGCCCTTCGTAGATGCGGAAATCATCGACTCGCTCACCTATCACCTCAACCAGCAGCGCGCGATCCTGCGCCTCGGCGAAGAAGTAGACAGGATTGAGCCTATCACGGATGATCATGGAGACCGCGTCAAGATCCATCTCTCCAGTGGGAAGCAGATCATTACAGAAATGGCACTCTACAGCATCGGGCGGACCGGCGCGACGCGTTCTCTCAACATCGGAGCCGCCGGTTTAGAAACCAATGAGCGCGGGCTCTTGAAAGTGAACGGCCAGTATCAAACGAACGTCCCCAACATCTACGCGGTCGGCGATGTGATCGGCTTTCCTTCGCTTGCCTCAACCTCCATGGAGCAGGGACGTCTCGCCGCGTGCCATGCCTTTGGCGTGCCCACGCAAAGCTCACCCGAGCTTTTCCCCTATGGTATCTACACAATCCCCGAAATTTCTACTGTGGGACGCAATGAAGAGGAATTGACGGAGCAGGGCGTTCCTTATGAAGTAGGCAAAGCGCAATACCGCGAGATTGCCCGCGGGCAGATCATCGGCGATCAGACTGGCCTGCTGAAGCTGATCTTTCATTTGGATACGCATGAATTGTTAGGTGTGCATATCATCGGCGAAGGCGCGAGCGAACTGGTTCACATTGGACAGGCAGTCATGGCGTTCAAGGGCCGGGTGGAGTACTTCATCAACAACGTGTTCAACTATCCGACCCTGGCCGAGTGTTACAAGACCGCCGCGTTCGACGGCATCAACCGTCTCGGTGTATGAGGCTGTTTCAAAGGCTCCTCCCTCCCATCCAGCAGGCACTTGGTTTCAGTTGGTCTTTTCTCATCTATTATGGTCTGCCGTTTCACCAGCGGGCTCTGACCCGGATCTACGCGCCTTTCATCCGCCCGGGCGACCTGTGCTTCGACATCGGCGCGCACCTGGGTGACCGCATTCGGGCCTGGTCCAGGCTGGGGGGCCGCGTCGTTGCTCTCGAGCCGCACCCGGGAATGATGAGATGGCTGCGGCGCTGGTACGGCAATCACTCGAATGTGACTCTGATCGAGCAGGCAGTGGGGGCGCAAGCAGGTACGGCAGATCTATGGATCAGCCGTCTGACGCCAAGTGTATCGACACTCTCGCGGACGTGGATGGCCAGGGCTCAGCGGAGCCGGAGGTTTGACGGGGTGCGCTGGGAGGAACAAGTGCCTGTTACGGTCACAACTCTCGATCTCATCATTGAACAGTATGGGAAACCGGCTTTCTGCAAGGTCGACGTCGAAGGCGCAGAGTTGGAGGTGCTGCAGGGTTTATCACAAGCCCTTCCTGCGCTGTCGTTTGAGTACATCCCGGCCATGATCGAGACGGCTCTAGCCTGTATTGACCGGTTAAGTCAGTTAGGTCGCTACGAATACAATTGGAGGGTAAGTGAATTTCCCCGGCTGCGTTCCCAAACCTGGCTCAGTGCAGAGGATTTAGCCAGACGTCTGACGCGCATGTCAGCTCACAACAACTCGGGAGATGTATATGCCCGGTTGATACCCGGATGATCCTGAATGCTCCTTTCCGGGACAGTTAAGCTTCTAAGCTTCAGTCGCCATGATAAAATCACGGAAAACATGAATTCGAGAGAGGACAGGCAGGCCTATGTCGAAGCAACGAAAGCAGGTGACGCTTGAGGCGACCCTATTTTCATTGATGGCCCTTCTCCTGCTGGGAGGATCAATAGCGCTCGGTTTATTGGAGAGTTTATCCAAAGAGAACCGGGCGCTAATTGTTATGATCAGCAGTATCGGCATTCTTGGCTGTTTTATGGGCCTGATTTTCCTTGATACCTTTAGAAGCCGGCTGCGTAAACAGGTTTGGTTTAAAGCGATGTCCTCGTGGAAGGAGCATTCCCAGGCCGGGGCTGCTCCAGATTTTCAACAGGCCAATCAGCTATCGGTGGACAGCTTAAGGCAACTGGCCATCCAGACGTATACCCGGATTGGGTATCGCGTCCGTAGCAGACAGGATGGAGTGGTCTATCTGCAGCTCATCAATCCGGATGGGATGTGCGAGTTGTTTGCCTGCAGGCAACAATCCGAATTGATCAAGCTCCACCACATTTATAGTCTGGAACTCGAAATGAAGCGCACAAAGGCGGTGCGCGGCTTTTTCTGGGCGCCTGCAGGATTCACGAAGGAAGCGATTGCCTGGGCCGTTCATCGACCGATCGTCCTTGCAGACGGATCTGAAATCGGGCGGCTGGTCGACTGTGCCCGGGCGAAAGGCTCCCGCTTTCTGGAGTACTGATCCAGAGATTGGCTAGTGAAGATGGAGAATTCATGCATGAAGTGACCCTGCTCATCAATATTGCGGTAGCCCTGGTGGTGGCCTTTTTCGGTGGATTGATCGCCCGGCGGATTGGACTGCCAACGATTGTAGGATACTTGCTCGCAGGAATTGCGATTGGGCCATTTACTCCTGGCTTTGTCGGAGATATCGAAACAATCAGCCAGCTTGCCGAATTAGGCGTGATCTTTCTGATGTTCGGTGTAGGTTTGCACTTCTCGCTTAAAGACCTGTGGAGAGTGCGGAATATTGCAGTTCCCGGCGCTCTGGGCCAGATGGCCTTTGCTACCCTGGCAGGGTTTGGCCTTAGCCAATTGTGGGGATGGAGGCCAGCTGCAGGGATCGTACTTGGCCTGGCCATTTCCATTGCTAGCACGGTCGTTCTGCTGCGCGGTCTGATGGATAACGGCCTCTTGAATACTCGGCATGGGCAGGCAGCGGTAGGCTGGCTGGTTTTGGAAGATATTGCAACTGTGCTGATACTCGTCCTGATGCCAACTCTGGCCAATGCCTCGAACGGAATCGATTGGGGACATTTGGGACTAACTTTGCTGAAAGCCACTGGCTTCGTAATTCTGGTGCTCTTCGCCGGAACGCGGCTCATTCCCTGGCTGTTGATGCGCATCGCGCATACGCGGTCACGGGAATTGTTTATCCTGGCGATCCTGGCGGTCGCACTTGGAACAGCCCTGGGCGCTGCAGAGATCTTCGGGGTATCATTAGCGTTAGGCGCATTCGTGGCAGGAGTGGTCGTAAGCGAGTCGCCGCTCAGCCACCAGGTCGGGGCAGATATTCTCCCTTTTCGGGATTCCTTTGCTGTATTGTTTTTTGTCTCGATTGGTATGCTTGTCAATCCGGTCTATCTGGTCAACAATATCGGCTCCATCCTGGCATTGACCGGGCTGATCGTGATTGGCAAACCACTCGCCACAATGTTCATGGGTTTTCTTTTTCCCTGGCCCGCCCGCACGGCCCTGGTGGTCGCCGCCGGTCTAAGTCAGATCGGTGAATTCTCCTTTATTTTAGGCCAGGCGGGGGTATCGCTCGGTTTGCTCGATCGGAGCCAATATTCCCTGATCCTGGCTGGCGCGCTGCTATCCATCATGCTCAATCCACCCATGTTTCGATTGATCCAGCCGGCGGAGAAATGGTTACAGCGCTTCCCAAGAGCATGGAGACGGCTGGATCGCCAGGGTCCGCCTCTACCCCAGATCGAAGAGACAATCGCAAATCATGTGGTGATCGTAGGATATGGACGCGTAGGACGCAATATCGTCAGCCTGTTGGGAGAGATGGGAATACCTCATTTGGTCGTCGAGGCGGATGTGGAACGGGGCGAAGGACTGAGCCGCCGAGGAGTTCCGACCCTGTATGGAGATGCGGCCAACTCGGAGGTGCTCACCCATGCCGGACTGGCGCGTGCGCGGGCGTTGGTCGTCGCGGGGCCAGATGAAGATGCAAGCGCGCTGGTCGTCACCGCAGCACGCGACCTGGCCCCAGAACTGCCAATCATTGCCCGCGCATCCACTCTGGAAGGGACAAAACGGCTCGCACAGTTGGGCGCCCAGGATGTCATCCACCCTGAGCTGGAAGGCGGATTGGAAATCGTCCGGCATACACTCCTGAAGCTCGGCTTTCCCCTGCAGGAGATCTATCGTTATACCGATGCCGTGCGCCGTGACCATTACGATGTGCGTATCAACACCGAGGAAGAACATCGCCTGCTGCACGAGCTCCTGGATGCCGTCAACAGTATCGAGATCAAATGGTTTCGCCTTCCAGAGAAGAATCCTCTCGTGGGCCGAACGCTTGCGGAAGCCAATCTACGAGCGCAGACCGGCGCATCGGTCGTGGCGATCCTGCGGAATGGCGATCTGATCGCAAATCCAAAATCCATGACGGTGTTCGAGGCAGGGGATCGTGTCGGTCTGATCGGTGAAAAGGAAGAAATCGAAATAGTGGAAAATTTGCTGTCCAGATCTGAATCCGAGACCCAGTCTAGCCCCAAAGGCGTGGAATGGGAGACCTGATACTCCAAATACCTGTCGGACAACTTTCATATACATGCGGGATAATTCCAGAACCTTTGCTGCCCAACTTTTGGTATAACTATGTGATGATGACATACGAAACGATTCCCAATGGGGAACGAATCCCCAAAATTGGCTTTGGCACATGGAATATTGGCGGCGGCTCATTCCCCGATCCCAAACTGGATGCTGCTTCCCTGACCGCCCTGCGGGCTGCTCTCGAGGTTGGTTATACTCACTTTGATACCGCTGAAGGCTACGCCAACGGTCACGCGGAAGAATTGCTTGGCCAGGTAATTGCCGAAGCAAAGGTGCGGCGTGATGCACTTTTCGTAACTACCAAGGTCGCCCCTGAGCACCTGGACTACGAACAGGTCCTGCGGGCCTGCGAAGGCTCGCTTCGGCGACTGAAAATGGATTTTATTGATCTGTACCTGATCCACTGGCCGCGCGCCGGCATGAGACTGGAAGAGGCATTCCGCGCCCTCAACAAGCTTATCCGTGATGGCCGCGTCAGGCACCTGGGCGTCAGCAATTTCAACATCAAACTTCTTAAACAATCACAGGAACATGCTGAAACACCCATTGTCACAAATCAGGTTCCGTATAGTATTCACGATCGCTCGTATGTAAGAAACGGGGTTCTGGAATATTGCCAGCAAAATGATATCCTGCTCACCGCCTACTCTCCGGTAGAGAAAGGCCGGTTGAGACCGGCGCAGACTCTACGGTCGATTGCCAAGGCACATGACGCGACGCCCTACCAGGTCGCCCTGGCATGGCTGGTCGCCCAGCCGCGTGTCATCACCATCCCAATGTCGTACAATCCGCAGCACATCAGAGAAAATTTCGAATCCATAAACATCACGTTGACAGAAAGAGAAATCAAGTCACTCAACGAATTGGCATGACCCTACCGACTCGAACCATCCCGGAAATTGAGATCATCGAAGAACAGGAGGAAGAGACCGAATTCGAACCTCTCTATCGCGTCCTCATCCACAATGACGATGTGACGCCGATGGATTTTGTTGTGCATGTGCTGAAAACCATCTTTTATCATTCTAATCCCAAAGCATTTGAGATCATGCTGATCGCACATATCACTGGGCTGGCTTATGTCCAAACCCTGCCCAAATCCGAGGCCGAGAAGCGCATTAACAGGGCGCACTTCGCTGCCGGGCTGGAAGGTTATCCCCTGCACTTCTCCATGGAAGCCGAATAGGAAATGTCCGGCAACATAGAGACCCTGACGCAGATCAACCTGGACGATCTTATCTCATCTTTTGGGTGGCAGGACCAACCCATTCTTTCGCGCCTCTTGCGGCGTACCTTTCTCAAGCCTGCTCGGACGTTCGCCAGCCAAATGGCGGATTTCGATTCACCTGTCGCGACCCGCGGACTGGCCGAAGCCTCGCGCCTGACTCTGCGGAATTATGTTCGTGACATCCGCATCTTCGACCGGGACCGCATCCCGGCTGGCCCGTTCCTGGCATTATCCAACCATCCGGGCATGAGCGATACTCTCTCTCTCTTCGTCGCACTCAAGCGCGCTGACCTGAAGATCATCGCCTATAAACGCCCGTTTCTCAAGGCTCTTCCCAACGTCAGCAAGCAGCTTTTTTATCTAACAGAGGACTCCACTTCCCGCCTGGCGCTTATCCGGCAGGTGAGCAGTCACCTGAGAAGCGGCGGCGCGGCGCTCACCTTTCCTGCCGGGCATATCGAGCCGGATCCCGATGTGCACAGTGGGGCGGTTGAGTCATTGCAGTCCTGGATGAACAGTGCTGGCATCTTTATTCGCATGGCTCCCGAGACAGCGATCTTGCCTGTCGTCGTACGGGGTGTTGTCTGGAAGAAAGCCGCCTATCACCCGCTAACCTACCTCAAGCGGACGCGCGCCGAGCGTGAGAAACTCGCGGGCGCGCTGCAGCTGCTTGCGCATGCCATCTGGAACGTCAAACCGGTCACTGTCCGCGTTAAGATTGGAAAACCAATTTATGCCGATGATCTGGGCACAACGAATACACAGATTATCCATGAAGCGCTCATAGCAGAGATGGAATCTCTGATCAGGAATGCTCCCAAGGGGCAGGGTGAATCTGCAATCTAATCCATCTCTGCCGGAGGTCCAGCCCCCCTCGGGAGTTGTAAGATCACAGAAGAGATCTTTTGCTCGCGCTGTGCGAATCTTCGCGGTTTACACCGTGCTGGCTCTGCTGCTCTACATCACCTTGCGCAACGTGCCGCTCGGCGAAATCTGGAGCACACTTCGACAACTTCAGGCCCGGCAAGCTGTCGTCCTGATTGGCTTGAACTTGTTCATCTATGCGCTGCTCACCCTCCGATGGTGGATCATCGTCCGCGCTGAGAATAAGCGTGTGACTTATCTCCCGTTGCTGTTCGTTCGCATTGCTGTGTTTGGCGTCAGTTACTTTACTTTCGGCCCTCATGTCGGCGGCGAACCGCTCCAGGTGTTTTATCTCCAGCGGAGATATGGACTGACCTTCACACACGCCACCGCTTCTGTGATCATGGATAAACTTCTCGAGCTCCTGGCAAATTTCTTTTTACTCGCGATTGGGTTGACCGCTATCTTCCGGGCGGGACTCTTCTCGACAAACGGAAGCAGTTCGTGGCTGAGCCTGAGCGGGCTGGCCATCCTGTGTCTGTGGCCGCCTGTTCATATCCTGCTGTTGTTCAGGCGAATATATCCGGTGTCTGCCGCGCTACGCGGCATTCCAATGATCAAGAAAAGTTCAAAAGTAGTACGTTTCATTGCGGCCTCTGAACGGCTGGCAGGAACTTTCTGCAGAAGACACCTGAGATCATTGCTGGCTGCAATCGCCGTATCGCTTTGCGCGGCTGTGGGGATGGTCAGTGAGTTCGCGCTCATTGCCGCTTTTTTGGATATCCGGCTACCTTTCTGGCAGACCATCGCGGCCTGGACGGCAGGCTGGCTTTCGCTTCTGGCTCCACTGCCCGGCGGGTTGGGTGCGCTCGAAGCCAGTGAGGTCTTTACGCTTGGCCTGTTTGGAGTCTCCGCAGCCTCGGCAATCGGTCTCACCCTGGTGATGCGGGCCCGCGATCTGCTGATCGGCGGCCTGGGATTGCTGCTCGCCGGGAAATCCATTCATGTTCTGCCAGGGGTAAGACCAAATCCTAATGCAAGGTAAAATTGAGACGTGAAACGCCGGATCTTATACTTTACCGCGCCTCGGCAAGTGGAAGTCCGTGAAGAGACGCTTCCGGCTCTCGGACCGGAGGAGGTCCTGGTAGAGGCGAGCTGCTCTGCTATCAGCGCTGGGACAGAAATGCTCATCTATCAGGGCCGTTTTCCCCACGACCTCGAAACAGATTCCATTATTTCAAGCTTGCGGGGCAGCTTTAGATACCCGCTCGCCTATGGATACGCATGTGTCGGTGTCGTGAGAGAAACAGGCAGACAAGTAAATAGCTCATGGCGCGATCGATTGGTATTTGCCTTCCAGCCACACTGTTCTCACTTCATCTCGAAACCGGAAGCATTATTGCCTGTTCTCCCCACACTCAGTCCGGAAACAGCCTGCTTCCTTCCGAAAATGGAAACGGCTGTCAATCTTGTTCAGGATGGCGCGCCTATTCTTGGCGAACGAGTATTCGTGTTTGGTCAGGGCGTGATCGGCTTGCTGACCGCATCCCTGCTGAAAGAGTTTCCACTTGATTTACTGGTCACAGGCGATTGCCATGAACTGCGGCGCCAGGCATCACTGGAAGTGGGTGTCAGCCGTTGCCTGGATCCGAATGCGGAGGGTTTCGAAAGTGAACTAAAAGACATCTTCAAAAACCGGGCTAAGCACAATATGACCAATCAATTTGCCTATACGCAGGATAAATTTGATCTGACCTTCGAGCTGAGCGGCAATCCGGCAGCATTGAACCAGGCGCTGGCCATCACTTCTTTCAGCGGACGGATCGTGATCGGTTCCTGGTATGGAGATAAAAATGCGGGGATCGATCTTGGCGGCGCGTTCCATCGTTCGCGGATCAAGCTGATCTCCTCGCAGGTCAGCACCATCGCGCCCGAACTATCCGGACGGTGGGACAAATCGCGTCGCTTCGAGGTGACATGGAAAGCACTTGAAAAGATCGGGCCGGAAAAATGGATTACACACCGCTTTCCCATCACGGAAGCAGAGAAAGCCTTCCATCTCCTGGATGAAGATCCGCGAAAGACGATTCAAATTCTAATCACTTATTCATGAAGGTTAGATGAATGAAAGCCTATGCCGGACTCTGGAAAAGAATTGGCGCTTTTGCACTCGACTATATCATTATCCTGATCTATCTGGGAGTAGTGACTTTATTGTTACTGCTCTTGAATTCATTATTCGGCGTTAATCAATGGCTTTTCACCCAGCGGACACGCACTCAACTGGTTGGATTTTTGCTCGTCACACTGCCCGTCACCCTGTATTTTGCGTTCAGCGAAGCCTCTGTTCGACAGGCTACCTGGGGAAAGCAGCGATTGGGTCTGAAGGTCACAACCCAGAATGGCAACCGCATTGGTCTTTGGAGATCGGTTTCCCGTACGGCCTTGAAATTCATTCCATGGGAACTAGCTCACACCATCATCTGGCAGATTTCATTCACCCCAAACCAACTTTCCTCATTGATCACTGCCGGCTTTGCAACAGTTTACCTTTTGATTGGAGCCAATATGGGCTCTCTGATTCTTCGCAAAGACCGGCGAACGCTGTATGACCTCTTGGCAGGAACCTGTGTGGTAAAAATATGAATTAATTGCTGGACCGAGATACCATGCTGCCGCCGATCAATCATTCAACATTTATTCATGCAACACCGGAACAGGTTTTTAAAGTGCTCACATCTGCCGAGGGGTGGGATGCATGGTTTACCACGGAGACGACGTTTGAGCCAAGAAACGGCGGTGAGCTCATTTTGCGCTGGAAGCTCGCGGTGCGGGAACCGTACTGCAAGTGGTAGATGAAGGATATACGTCTCCAGGTTTATTTATGGACGGCGCCACGGGCTGGGGTGAAGCGCTGACGCTGCTCAAATTTTATCTGGAGCCCGGAATTTCTTGTGGAAAGGTGCCATGAAATTTCATTACGCAAACCTCGAAACCTGCCATGCAGCAACCGAATTGGCTGTTGTCATCGACGTCATCCGCGCCTTTACAAACACGGCCTATGCTTTTTCCCGCGGCGCCAGAGAAATCTACACGGTCGGCACCGTCGAGGAAGCCTTGCGATTCAAAGCTGAACAGCCGGATATCCTGGCATTCGGCGAGATCGGCGGCATTCCACCCGATGGATTCGATTTCGGCAACTCCCCCACCCAGACAGACACACTGGATTTAACCGGTCGGAAAATTGTCCAACGCACGAGCGCAGGCACGCAGGGAATCGTTCGCAGTACCAATGCGCAACAGATCATCGCGGCCAGCTTCGTAGTTGCGAGTGCAACCATAAGATACATACATCGTCTTCAACCCGAGATTGTCACCTTTGTCATCACCGGTCAGACGTACGACGGCGGTGAAGAGGATCTTGCCTGTGCGGAATATTTGGAGGCAGCGCTTTGTGGCGGTTCACCCGATCCTGCGCCATTTTTAGAGCGGGTGAAAACCTCTCACGATGCCCAGGTGTTCTACGACCCGGATATGCCGCAATTCCCCGAGACAGATATCCTGCATTGCACCAGCCTGGACAGGTTTGATTTTGCCATGCCCATCGCGCGTCAAAATGGATATCTCGTCATGCGCAGCCTGAAAACCTGATCATTCCCATAGGAGAACTCACATGTATATGCTTGGAGTAAAGCGCGAGTTTATCGCAAGGCACTATCTTATCGGCGGGGACTGGGGGTCGGAAAACTTCCCGAACTCCCATCAGTATGTTCTGGAGTTGCAACTTGAAGGAACGGAACTGGATCAGCACGGTTACCTCGTGGATATCGTGGAGGTGGAAAAACATTTAGATGAGGTCGTGAGCTATTACAGGGAACAGATGCTGAACGAGAAGCCCGAGTTTGCAGGATTGAACCCATCTATCGAGCATTTTGCGCGCATTCTGTGTAACACACTCGACGACAGAATCAAAGCGGAGAACATCTCTGCTCTCAAAATTGTGCTGTGGGAGAACGAATCGGCCTGGGCAGCATACCGAGTCGAACGTCAAAGGTCAAACGGCATTTGAGGATTGACGCCCTGCAAATGCGAATCGGCCTTGTCATCTATGGCTCGCTCGATACATTAAGTGGTGGATATTTATATGACCGCAAGCTCGTCGAGTATCTACATGAGCACGGCGATGAGGTTGAAATCATTTCTTTGCCCTGGCGAAATTACGCCGCGCACCTGATAGATAATCTTTACTTTCGCTTGCCCTCACCGAATGTCATGAGGAGCCGCGTTCACACTGAGCAGAGAGCAAAAGCCGAAGTGGAAGCGGTGGTGAAGAAATCCTCTAGTGCCTCACAACTCGATATCTTGATCCAGGATGAATTGAATCATCCATCGCTCATTGCCGCGAACACGGGCAGCCATCCTTACCCAATTATCAGCCTTGTCCACCATTTGCGCAGTTCCGAGCACAGGCCAGGCTGGCAAAATGCGTTTTATCGCGTCATCGAAAGGAAATATTTGGAATCAGTAGACGGATTGATTTTTAACTCAGAGACAACGAAAAATGTCGTTCACCAGTTGATCGAAAACAGCAAGCCGCATATTGTTGCCTACCCACCCACAGATCGATTCGGCGCACCGATCTCAGAAGAGGAAATAATCGGCCGCTCGAAAACGAATCCCTTACGGATTCTATTTCTGGGAAATTTGATCGAACGCAAGGGGCTTCATACTCTGCTCGATGCATTGTCCTTTCAGCGCGGCATGCCCTTTCTCCTTG
>DASTFG010000014.1:0-15053 GCA_035708785.1 Anaerolineales bacterium | reverse complement strand
ATAAGCCGCGTTTGGGATGCCGCCTGCCATCTGAATTTGTCTGCCATGCAGGTCCAGGGTCAATACTTGGAAACGCCCCTGGACCGGATTTTCAGTAGCCCTGACGTGTTTGACTTGCGCCAATAACCAGACGGTCGGATGCGCATTCTGAGCATCGGAGAGGAACAGCGCGAGCCTCTGGCCCTGCTCGTAGGTTTGAGAGGGATGGTAACAGGAGATCAGGTCGGCCCGCCCCGTCCAGGGATAGGCGCGCAGCGTCGCCTCGACCAGCAATTGACAGACTTTGCGCAGCGGCAGAGCCTCGTAGAGACGCCCGTTCAGGGCATCCAGATCAGCAGGGAGCGGTTGTAGTTCGAGCCAGTTGATCACTTGCATGGTCGATTGCCTGATATTGTCCATCCATTACGCCAGCCAGCAATACCACTTTGAATTTGAGCCCCTTCGCCCTATGAGAGTCGTGAACTCGATGAAATTCCTAAAACTATCATACCGCCTGCTCGCCGATTTGCGTCTTGCAGAAACCTTGCGTTTTCAGGAAATCAGTAACACTCGAAAAAGAAGAGCAGGCTGATCTTCCCCACCGACGAGAGACTGCTAAAGGGGAGCTGAGTGTAGGGGTATAATTCCTCCGTTTCACATTGATCTCCAATCAAGACCACCTCTACCCTACCGGGGATGATCTGCCGGCGGGGCCAGGGATCGCAGTGACGATCCCTTCTCCAGAGATGCCTGATCAAGGGAAGAGCATTCCCGGGTTCTGTTTGCATACCTTAACCCAGAGGAGATTTCAGCATGACACTGGACCGTTCTTATATCGAGCAGAACCGCGCTTCGACGGAGCGCATCCGGGCCCTGGCCGCCCGCCTGACCGACGAGGAGATGCAGACAAAGGTCGGCGAGCACTGGACGGTAGCGATCGTCTTTGCCCACCTCGCCTGGTGGGACCGGCGCGTGATGTACGTCCTCGACATGACCGAGAAGGACGGCAAGCTCTTCATCCCCGAGATCGACATGTTCGTCAACGACCTGTCCCTGCCGCTCTGGGCCGCGGTCCCGCCCCGCGAAGCTGCCCGCATCGCCATCGAGACTGCAGAGACGCTGGACAAGCGCCTGGAGGAGTATTCGCCGGAACTGCTTGAAGAGATCTACAACTACAACAAGCGCTGGGTCATCCGGGCCCTGCACCGCGGCGAGCACCTCGACGAGGCGGATGAGGCGCTGACCAGGCGGATGGAGTCCACCTCCTCCTGACTCTGGCCAAAGTAAGCCTCGCGGAGGATGGGAACCAAAGCCGCTCGGCCAGAATAACTTTCGCAAGGCTCTCCCGGAGATCCATATTCGAGAGGGAACACATGCAGAAACTCATTGTATTCGACGTCAACGAAACGCTGCTGGCTCTGAGCGCGCTCGATCCGGAGTTCAAGCGCGTCTTTGGAGATGCCTCCATCCGGAGCACCTGGTTCGCCCAGGTCCTGCAGAATTCACTGGTCGCGACCCTCACAGGCCGCTATGACGACTTTGGAAAGATCGCCGGGGCCGCGCTCGACATGACCGCGCAGAGCCACAAGATCGAACTGAGCGAGGAAGACCGGAAGGCCATCCTGGGCGGCGTCCGCGCTTTGCCCGCGCATGCGGACGTCCGGGCCGGGCTGGACCGGCTGAAGGAGGCGGGCTTCCGGCTGTTCACGCTGACCAACTCCCCGCCGCACGTGGTCGAGGCCCAGCTCCGGAACGCCGGACTCTCCGATTACTTCGAGAGCAGTCTCTCGGTCGACGCGATCCGGCGCTTCAAACCGGATGCCGCAGTCTATCAAATGACCGCAAAGGAACTGGGCGTACTGATCAAGGAAGTCCGCCTGGTCGCCGCGCATGACTGGGATGTGGCCGGGGCGCTGCTGGCGGGCTGCGCTGCGGCGTTCATCGCCCGCCCGGGCAAAGTCCTCAATCCCCTCATGCCTATCCCCGACATCGTCGGGAGTGATCTGATCGAAGTGGCGGAAAAAATTATTGCGATGGATTCATAACGATCGGTGACGAAAGTCACGTATCAAAATCGCAAATCTTGCGTCATGTCTGCAAGTTGTCAGACGATGCAAAACCGGATGCAGCCTTCATCGGAGACAAACCAAAAGAGAAGCACTACTCTTTGACATCACATCCCTTCCGGCTCTGTGACGAAACCCGGCCGTTCAGAGCTATGGAAACATCGAGGCAAGAATGCCGTATCAAAACCTGGACTCCGAAATCATCCTCGCCGCAGCGATCTGGCTGCTTGCGATCTTCGTCTTTCTCACGACGCTCCTGGCCGTGCTGGCCAAGATGCTTTCCGAGAACCTGGACAAGCACGAAGACAAACCCGGGTATGCTCTCCAGGTGATGGGGAGCCTCCTGCAGAGAGCCAAGCAAATCTTCCCGCGCAAGAAACAGAGTTGAAGCCGCCCGCCTGAAAATAGATAGGCCCCTCTATCGGCGGTCCGGTATTTGCGCGCCTTTCTGTTTCAGGAGCGGTGTAATACTCTCGCTTCCCACCTCATCCATACGGGCATGAACAACCTCAGAAATATCTCCCAGATCATCGAGCCGCAGAACGCCATCGAAGGCGCGGGCGTCAGGCTGCGGCGTTCCATCGCGCCGCGCGTCAGCAACCTGTTCGATCCCTTCTTGCTCTTCGATCACTTCGCCTTCAACGATCCCATCGAGGGCCCAATCCGTGGCTTCCCAATGCACCCGCACCGCGGCATCGAGACCGTGACCTACATGCTCGAAGGCGCCACGCATCACCGCGACAGCCTCGGCAACGCCGGCCTGATCGGTCCCGGCGACGTGCAGTGGATGACCTCCGGTCGCGGCATCCTGCACGAGGAAATGCCCCGCCGCGGCGAGAACGGCGCGATCTACGGCTTCCAGCTCTGGGTCAACCTCCCCTCTCATCTCAAGATGAGCGAGCCGCGCTACCAGGAAGTAAGCGCCGCGACCATTCCCACGTATGATAAAGACGGGATCAGGATCCGCGTCGTCGCGGGAGAAGTGGATGAGGTGGCCGGTCCCGTGACCGAGATTGCCGCCTCGCCTCTTTATCTGGACGTGGAGCTGGCTCCCGGTAGCGAATGGACTCAATCCATCCCGGAGGGGCACACCGCCTTGGCCTATGTCTTCGAGGGAGAGGGTGTGTTCTCAGGCCAGACGATTGAATCTGTCCGGCTGATTAAATTTGACGATGGCGACCATATCCACGTCAGGACGGAAAACGACCCCGTGCGCTTCATGCTCTTCGCGGGCGCGCCGTTCAGGGAGCCGATCGTCCCTTACGGGCCGTTCGTCATGAACACGCTGGAAGAGATCCAGCAGACATTACAGGAATTGCGCAACGGGACGTTCATAAAAGCCTAATCCCCCTGAATACATGTTCCATGTCACACCTGCACTTGCACCCGGTGCAAGTGTTGCGAGGCGTAGGCGAAGCAATCTCCTCAAAATGGGAGATTGCTTCGTCGGATTTCGACGCTTCCCGTCTCACGCGAAGCGTCCTCGCAATGATCTTTTAGGGCAGGTGATCGCGCCGCTCGACCCTCACCGAGCGCTCGGTCCTGCGGAAGAGCAGCAGCCTGATAAAGCTGATGAACAGCCAGCCCAGCACCGCATAGACCACCATCGCGATGATCGTGTGGATCTCGACGACAATACCCGCGGCCGACGGGGTAACGGTCAGCCCGATAAACGGCCAGACGAAGATATCGGACAGGGCATAGATCAGGCTGGCAAAGGGATTGCCCGGGTTCGCCGCCAGCAGCTTGAGGATCAGGCGCAGGCCAAGCAGGGCTTCCAGCGCGCCGAGCAATAACCACAGCAGCCCGGTGACCTGATAAGCAAATGTCCGCTGGGCGGCGGCTGCATCCTCCACCACATGCTCTACATATTCGGCCGATCCATGCCGGTGTACATCCACCCGTTCGACACGGTCAGCATCTTGCGTATGATCATGGGTCATTGTGACCTCCGTTTCTCCTAGCGCGGCAATATTAAGAGTACACAGATCGAGCCGCGTCACCCTGTTTAACGGATGGGCAGCGAGAGTGTTATGGCACTCTCGCTCCTGCCGCCGCATCTTCGAGACGGCGGCAGGAGCGAGTTTTGCACCAGAAATTAGCTAGACAATCCTTATCTCTGCCAGCGCCTTGATGCAGATAGCCACGCCGATCACGGAAATAAAAAGCGCGCTAAGAGCCGGCAATATGGCAATCAGCCTGCCCTGGGAGGGGAAACGCTCGAACAGCCTGCCCGCGTAGATGAACAGCACGCCGATGGCCGTCAGCGCAGCCGCCAGGCCCAGGCTGAAGACCAGCACCAGGACCAGTCCAAAGCCGATCCGGTTCAGCGCGATCGCGCCCAGCAGCACGACCAGAGCGGAGGGACAGGGCAGGAGCCCGCCCGAGATACCCAGGGCCAATAAACTGCGCCAGGTGACCGGTGAGCCGTCCGCGCCCGGCGGCAGGTGGGAATGATAAGAATTTTCGTGCTGGTGGTCGTGTCTATGATCCCCGTGATCATGAGGGTGCGAGTGTGCATGTTCGTGATTGTGGTGTTGATGCGCGGCGCCGAGTACATAGTTGTGGGCATGGACGAATTCCTCCGCATGCGTGTGTGCCAGAACGGGTGCAGGCAGAGGCGGCGTCCCTGAAAGTCTCGTCTTCCATGACTGCAGCGAGGTTCCCAGGCCGGAAGATCGCCATCTGGCTGCAAAGAGACTGATCCCGATCCCGACCACGAACAGCCCGGAGAGCAGGCTCATCCAGGGATACAGCCTCTCCGGCACGATGTACTGCGCCGCGAACAGTGTGATGAGACCCAGCGCGAAGACCCCGAGCGTATGCGTCATGGTCGTGGTCAGCCCGAGGTAGAGTGCATGTTTAATTGTGCCGCGCGAACCGACCAGATACGCGCCGACGATCGTCTTGCCGTGACCGGGGGTCATGGCATGCAGCGCGCCCCAGACGAAGGCAATGACGAGAGCCAACAGCAGCGTGGGAAGCGTGATTTCTTCCAGCAGGATCAGGCGCGTGAACGCGTCGTCCCGGCTGGAGGAGGGAGATGCACTTTCCGCAGCTACAGATGATCCACGCGGCATTGGCAACCCAACGGATTTCATTTCAAACGCAACCTGTCTCTGCTCCAGCGGGGTGCTCAACAAGTCTTCCGGGTAGCTCGTCAGGCGGTTGCTCAGGCTGGCCGTCGAATAATCGCCCTGCAGGGTTACGCCATCGGCCAGGACGACGATCTCGTTCCAGCCCGGCCGGTCGGGGAGGACATGATTCGCGAAATAGAGATGAGGATTGCTTTCAGATAGATCCAGCGGCGCCTGGAATTCACAGGTCAGGCGCAGCGTGGGCAGTCCGCCAACCCCGACCGGGAATTCGACCGACGAAGTGACGAGGGTTAAGTTCACGGGCCGGTTGTTCACGAGCAGGTGCAGATCGGGGCGAAGCGCGGCGCATTTCTCCGCAGGGTAGCCGGCCATCTCAGAGCCATCCGGCTGCCTGTTCCCGTTCGCGTCGAATGCGCGAATTTCCTGGAATGCAGGGATCTCGGCCATGTCCAGCACATAATCAAGCAGGACTTGTTCGCGGCCGACGTGAATGCCTGCATACTGGTTGATCGTAAAGTTTCCCAGGGGATGTGCAAAGGCCGCCGGAACGATAGCCAGGCAGATCAGCAGGGTGAGCAGGGGTGTCGCGAAACGGCGAAGCTTTTTCATGCGGTCTCCTCTATTCTGCGGCCTGCAGTGCTTGTAATGTCCGGCGCGCTTCCCCGGCATATAAGATCGAGAAATGCGGGTTGATCGCCAGAGCCTGCTCCAGATATTCGCGTGCCCGGGATTCCTCTCCCAGTTCCAGAGCGATCATCCCGGCATGGAAGAGCTTGAGCGCATCCTGTGTGCCGAGCTGCAGGGCCTCATCGGAATATTGTTGCGCTTCTTCATACTGGCCGGTTTTATATAGAGCCCATGCGAGCACATCCGCGGCGTGGATGCCCGGACGGCTGGCGTAGGCCTGGCGGGCCAGGCGGACGGTCTCCTCGAGCCGTTGGCCCCGGTCCGCATGGAACAAGGCAATTTCCATATCCATGTCCACGCCGTTGGCGCGATGGAGCTGCTCGATGACCTCAACCAGCTCGTACTGCTCGTCTGCGGCGGCCTGCTGGCCCGCGGCCTGGTAGAGCTCTCCCAGCGTGATGACAAACTCGGGCAGGGGCATCAGGGTCACGGCCTGAGTCAAAAGCCGAATGGCTTCATCTGTATTGCCCTGCGCGGCGCGGACGCGTCCCAGCCCCGCCATGGCATACACGTAGTCGGGCCGGTCCCGGAGAGTCCGCTGGTACTCGACCTCGGCGCGTGCCAGGTCGCCGGTGTTGAAGTACAGGTTCGCCAATTGCGTACGGACCCAGGCGGTATTTTCCGCCCCCGGCACGCCGCTGTCCACGGCAGCCTGCATCATCTCGAGCGCTCCTTCGATATCTCCGTGCAATTCCCGGACATAGGAGATGCGTGAATAGGAGCTCATATCCGGCCGAAGGTTTACCATTGTCTGTAACGTTTCGATGGCTGCCTCATAGCGGCCTAGTTCGATCTGTGCATCGGCGATCACGCCATAGGCGTAGGCGCGATCGGGGTTGATCTGCACGGCGCGTTCGCCCCATTCGAGCGCGGAGTGGAACTCGTGACGGGCTAACGCCAGCGCGCCTTTGCCGCTGGTGGCTGCGTAATCGCCGGGCTCGAGGGCCAGTGCTCGATCCAGGGCTTGTTCGGTTTTCTGATAATACGACGGGTCGCCCGTCTCACGCGCCTTCTGGAGGTAAGCGTGGCCGAGCTGGCTGTATGCCTGCCAGTCGTCCGGATTCGTGCGGAGACGTTCCTGCAAACCATCGATCTGCGCGTCGGAGGAGGCGCTGGTGCGTGAGGCGGATTCGGCCAGGTAAGCATTCACATCGTCAAGGCTGGAGGGCAGAGCGCGCCCGGCCGCCAGCCTCCAGGACCCGATAATCATGGCCGCGGTCATAAAAACCAGGATAGTAACACGTGTTACTGAGCGGTTTTGGGAAAGTATTTGCATAAAATCTCCTTTGCGGTACCGGGCTATGAGACGGCTCGGAGAGTGAGCCGGGAGCGCTCCCGGCTCACTCCGCGCGAAGCCAGTGCTCTTACTAGGGCGAGGCCGGTGAAGGCGTGAATGTGGGCGTTGGACAGGGCAAAGGAGGTGTCGGTACCGGCAGCATTTCCGTCAGCGTGTTATTGTTCTCATTGCTTTCCGTGATCAGGCCGGTTGCGTCGACGGTGGCCGTGACAGGATTGCTAAAGCCCGTGAAGAAGACGGCGGTCATTTGTCCTGCTGCCAGTCCGGTGACTGTCTGGGAAGCGCCATCGACATTGACCACGAAATTACCGGCAGCGGTCTGGCCGATATTCTCCACCCAGACTCGCACGCCCAGCGGGTCACCAGGCGCGAGGCAGCTCGGGTTCTGTAACTCGATCCGCATATCGGCAATTGTCAGGTCAGGTAAGAGGCCCGGTGTGGGCGTGCTGGTTCGGGTGGGAGTCGGTGTTGAGCTCCCGGTGGCGGTAGCCGTTGCGGTGGGGCTGGGAGGTGGGGTTGCTGTGGCCGTGGGACTGGCCAGCGGTGTCCCCGTCGCCGTGCCAGTCGCTGTTCCCGTTGCACCGGGGGTGACCGTCCCGGTTCCGGTCGCGGTGACGGTCGGGCTGATCGTCCCTACCGGCGTTGGCGTGGCCGGCCCTCCTGCCGGATTCTGGTGGATGCGGCTAAAGCCATCCCATGGCGTGGACAGGAAGGGGAACGTATCCGGCAGGGGCAGGTCGTTGGCCTCCACGTTATCGCCGGCATCGGCATAATTCGCCCCGCCGACGACGCGCACGGCAACATCCGTCACATCGTCGATTGGGCGGCGGCCGTTGGGCCATCCGGCTGGATCGTCGGCCAGCACCGTGAGCGGGTTCTGTGAGGCCAGCGGGACGGGATCCACGCTGATGTCCAGGCGCAATAGCTCGGAGAGCCGGTTATATCTGCCAGGCTCATACGTCAGGAACACATCACGAAGGTCGAAGAGCGGCTCGGCATCCACGCCGAACACCGCTTCCAGCGCGGCCACCAGGCGCGGGTTCCGGTAGTAGTTGACGAAGCGCCGTTCCCTGGAGGGATCGAGTGAGTTCCAGCGGTCTTTATCCTCGGTCCCGATGATGACCTCGTTCACCAGCGGATTGGCCAGGCGCTGCACCTGGACCCAGTCGCCGCTCGACTGCTGGCGTTCGCGACTATCATCGTCCATGCCCCGCAGCACCGTTGTGCTGCGGCGGTAGGTGCTGGCGTAGGCGCCGAGGACGGGGGAGCCCGTATCGACAGGACCCTCTTCGTCCGCGGTCAGCCAGGATGCGGGCACTTCCAGGGCGATCGTGTGGACATTGAAGCCGGAGAGCATATCCACACCGGGATCCCGGAGGTTGAGGGTGTCGAACACAGCACCCAGATCAATGTAGAACGGATCGTCGCGCTGGCCGGCAAAGACACGGGCGCCATCCCGGAGCTCGTAAATCCCCTGCTGGACGAGGGATTCGTAATCCGGCATGGTGCGCGGACCGACATTGGACGGGACGACGAACAGGCCCCGGTCCAGGACGGTGCGGTTCCCATCCTTGACCATCGTCACCGAGTAGGTCTGGCGCAGGCCGAGTCCCTCAGAGCCCGGGCCGTTGAGGGCCGTGATCGGCGGAAGGGCGACGTACGAGAGGAACAGGTCCAGTTGGTCGACCACCCCGCGAATTTCGGTCCGGAACTCGAACTCGAAGCGGATGTCGTCGGCAACCCCATCCATATCGTTATCGATGTTGAACGCATAGAGCACAGTCGGGTCGAAGTTATAGTAGTTTGGACCGGCGCTGGGCTCTTCGAGCGGGATGACATTCATGATCAAGACGATCTTGTCGTCATTCCCTTCTTCGTAACTGCGGAACATGAAGAAGTCGGTGATATCCGCGGTGGGGTCCTTGGAAATAAGAGGTGCTTCGCGGTGGCTGGCGGCGCTCGAAGAGCTGGGAGCGAGTCCCACCATGAGTGCTAGGACGGTCACGGCCACCACGAGCACGTTAAGTGACTTACGCATCGTACACTCCTTATGAAACGGTAAAACGGTAAACGATCGAAGTACCAGTAAACGCGGATACGTTGTGAGCAACTTTGAGAGATGGTTCTATGCAATACGCAGATTGATTTGTGTTGCTTTTGTGCGGGCAATGATGGCCAATTTATTCTTGTCGACTTTCGATATACATCACCTCCTTCCCATCTCGCGTTGAGCTTGCCCTATTCGAGTCCAGGAAGCAGCTTATGTCAGCCTAAAGCCAGCGCTTCAGCGAGGCTGTTCAGTTCCTTGATACCAGGTGGGGTTGCCAGTCTCACGCGCCTTTTCCAGATAAACCACCCTGATTTGTTTAGGTACCTTCCAGTCATTCGGATGCAATCCCGCAGGGTCTGGATCGGCATCAGCGTATCGGTTGATGCGCCCATATACCTCATCAAATATGAAAGGGCAGATCGCGAGTGGATTTGGGCCTACATTATACAGTCCGAATTATGATAGCGACATTAATGACACGTTAAAAGTGAGTCAGGGTTTCCCCCATGACTTCGGTTACTCTGCGTGGCAGGAGATCGCAGGCCCGGAGAGGTTCGACGGGCAGAAAGAAGGCAATTCAGATCCGTTGGAGTACCGGCTGGCCAGCAGTATGGCGGCCAAGGACCTTCTGCATAACAGTCCCTTATCCCCGTCGTATTTACTATTAACCTGGGCGAAGGAAGGCCGAATCCTTCAGGTGCCAAGAACTGTCTATGGTACTTTTCATCTCTGAATAGAAAGGAAGAGCAGCATGGACACCACTCTGAATAAAGATATCCTGGTGGCCAAATGGGAAGAAAACAAAGTGAAAGTCAGGGAGCGATGGGGCAGACTTTCCAACGAACAGCTGGACCAGATCAATGGCTATTATGATGAATTGACCCGCCTGCTCCGTGAGCGATACGGCTACACCAAGGATAAGGTTCGCCAGGAGGTGGATGAATTCCTGGGTAGATTGGATTTTTTGGAACCGCAACCTTAAGATTTCAAACATAGGAGGTCTCGATGTCTCTCTTGAACATTCTCATCCTGCTCCTCGTGGCCGCGGTCTGCGGCAGTATCGGTCAGGCCCTGGTTGGTTATTCCATCGGCGGGTGCCTGATGTCGACAGTGGTCGGCTTTATCGGGGCATGGGTAGGATCCTGGCTGTCCGTTCAGCTCGGTCTGCCGGAACCTTTCATGATTTCCGTCGGCGGAGAAAGCTTCCCCATCCTGTGGTCGATCATCGGCTCGGCGCTGTTCGTGGCCATCCTGGGGCTGCTCACGCGGCGCAGGGTCGTCGTTTAGTTTAGGCCGGTACTCACGGCCACTGCCACCTGCCGTTACATAATCCTGCCTATGACTTGCTGCGGGTGGTGTATTTCTTTCACTGCAGGCTGTCAGTCTTGACAGTCTGCTTGTTTTATGAGAGAAGATTTGGAATGACGGTTGCAGGCATGGAAACACATCAGCTCATTTTGGTCGTCATCCTGGCTGGGGCGATCGTATTGCTTTTCACTGAATGGATCCGGATCGATTTAACTGCGATCCTGATCATTCTGGCGCTTGGGATGTCCGGCCTGCTTGCCCCTGAGGAGGCCTTCTCAGGATTTAGCAGTGAACCGGCCATTTTGCTGGCGGCCGTTTTCATCCTGAGCGGGGCATTACTTCATACCGGTTTGTCGGAGCGATTGGGGAGCTGGATCAAGCTGTTGGCAGGAAAGAGCTTCGCGCGGATCGTCGCGGTGGTTATGCTCTCGGTGGCCCTGTTGTCCGCCTTCATCGGCCATATCGCTCTGACGGCCATCATGCTCCCAATCACATTTAGCCTGGCGCGGGAAAACGATATTCCGCCCTCGAAGCTGCTGATGCCGATGGCCTTCGCAGCCTCGTTGGGAACGGCCATTGCGATCATCGGCGCGCCGGCGTTTCTGGTTGCGGATGGCCTGCTAAGACAGTCCGGGCAGGGCGGCCTGGGCATGTTTTCGATTGCGCCCATCGGACTCGCATTGTCGCTGGCCGGAACGGTCTTTATGCTGCTGGCCGGGCGCTTCCTGCTCCCCGCCCGCCGCGGCAATGACGAGGCGGTGGACCACTTCCGCCTGGAGGGCTATTACACCGAAATCGTAATGCTGCCGGATTCAGCGCTGATCGGCAAAAGCATTCGCGAGATCGAAGAGGAGCAGCAAACGGATTTCAGGGTGGTAGCCTGGTATCGCAACCATTCTCTTCGTGGCAAGCCCTATGGCAATAAGAAGACTCAGGCCGGAGATGTGCTCGTGGTCCGCACGAACCCGGACAAGCTTGCGACCGTGCAGCAGGAACGCGGGATCGCCATCCAGCCTCTGGTGAAATACGAAAAGACGATGTTACTTGGCCAGCCGGAGGGGAGTAACAAGGAAGAACTTTCCTCCCGGCTCGTCCAGGCTGTTGTGGCGCCCAGATCGGAGCTCATCGATAAGACCATTGGAAAGGTCGATTTCCTCCGGAATTATGGCGTCATCATCGTCGGCGTCTGGAGGCGCAGAGGCTGGTTACGCACGGAGTTATCCCGCGTCAAACTGCGTGAAGGAGACGTGCTGGTCATGGTCGGCGATTCGGCTGCCTTCAAACGAATCTCGGAAGACCGGTCTTTTTTGATGCTCGTGCCTTTCAAAGGCGAGCCAAAGCCGCTTCACAAAGCGCGGGTGGCTGGTCTCATCGTGATTTTTTCCATATTGATGGCCGCGCTCAATCTATTTCCCATCGAGATCGCTTTGATGATGGGCGTAGCCATGCTGATCCTGAGCGGCTGCATTTCGACGGGCCAGGCCTACCAGTCCATCGATACGCGGATCTACGTGTTCATCGCCGGCGCCATACCTCTGGGATTAGCCATGCAAAAGACGGGCACTGCTACGCTGATGGCGGGCTGGCTGGAGGGTGTCGTACTGGCATGGGATATCCATTGGATCCTACTGGCGCTCTTTCTTATTACAGGGGTTATCACCCAGGTGATGTCGGACTCGGCGACGACTGCCCTGTTTGCACCCATTGCAATTGCCCTGGCGCAAAGCCTGGAGATGAGACCCGAACCGTTCGTCGTGACCGTGGCGGTCGCCGCTGTTGCATCGTTCTTCACGCCGATCGGTCACCATGGAAATCTACTGATCTACGGTCCCGGCCAATATCGCTTCTCAGATTTCCTGCGCGTCGGTGTCCCATTGACTCTTCTCGCGGCAGTCATTGTCGCGATCATAGCGCCCATGCTCTGGCCCGGCTAACCAGGGTATCAGTCGTTCTCCTCAGGCAAATCCTGCCAGAACTCTTCCAGTTCCACCCCCAGTCCATCGGCGAGACGATTGACATACGCATAATAGCCTGTGACCTGGTTGATATCGAGAATGGCGGAATCGGAGAAACCGGCTGCGCGCAGCGCGATCACGTCGGCTTCGACCATCTCCCAGGGCCTGAGCGTCAGCTTCTCGACGTACTGGCACATGGCGCGGTCGGCAACTGAAAGCTTCGCCTGCCGAAAATCCCTCTTCAACTGTCGAACCAGCTGAGAATCCTGCGTGAGGCGACGGAGACCCCGTCCATGATGCTGGATTCAGTATTTGCAGCGATTGGCGACGGAAGCCACGACAGCGATGATCTCACGCTGGGCGCGCGAAAGATCGGATTTGCCGCGCATCAGCGTGCCATAAATGAGATTGTGCGCCTTCAGAGAGGGGACATTCAGACTATGGATCTTCATAATGTTGTCCACGCCGCCCCATGGTTCGATCATCTGGTCATAGGTGGACTTTAACTCACCTTGCGCTTCATCTTCTTTGATCACTTTGATCCAGGCCATAAGTATCTCCGCTTCAGGTTTTGGGGGTTGAGTATAGCAGAACGCCATCCCCTTCCGTCCAGGTGACAACATGCTCTAGCGACTCTCCAATAGGTGTACCCGGCCACACCCGCCCCGCTGGCCCGGGTCTCCGCGCTCTTCAAATTGTCTTCCACCACACCCCGGTACATTCCGGTAAGATCACCCAATGATTTTGCCTGACTTTTTCGCCCAACTCGTCGCCGAAGAAAAAGCGGGATAGCTCCTCCGCTTCATGGAGCGATTCGAACCTGTAATCGGTGCGGATCCATTTGTTCTGGAATCCGTTTGCATGCAGCCAGCCGTACGTCGATTCGAGGTGCTCTAAACGAATCGGCGTTTCATTTCCCGTGCCAAGCGATTCGAACAGGATGATCGTTCCATCCTTTCGCAGGACGCGCCGCATTTCAGCCAGCCAGCTATCCAATTCCTGTTCTGCCTGTTCGGGATTCCACACTGCAAGATAACTGACACTCCAGCCGGAGACAACCAGATCGGCGGCGTGAGCACGCACAGGCAATTGGCGATGGTCAGCGAGGCTCACCTGCCAGTTGGAGGACCCGCTGGCGACCAGTCTCTGGCGGCAGACGCGCAGCATCGCGGCCGACAAATCAAATGCATCAATGGATTTCACTCGCGGCGCAAGGATCATCGTCAGACGCCCGGTCCCGGCGCCGAGATCGAGGGCCTCCAGGCCATCGACAGGGATGATATCGTCGATGGCGCGCGGGATATTGCCCTGATAATCTTCGCGTGAAATCAGCGCTTCGTATCTTTCCCCCTCTGATTGATAAATTCGCTTTTGCTGGTCTGACATTAGAATTCTCCGAAAATAGTTCTTGAGAACGGCGTCAATTGATCGGGAGCATGGTAGATTATAAGAGATTCCAACCCTCTGGAGGCATGATGGACGCCAACCCTCAAAATCAGTTCGACTTCTGGCTCGGCGAGTGGGACGTGACCTGGGGCGATGATGGGAAAGGGACGAACCGCATCGAGCGCATCCTGGACGGGAAGATCATTCAGGAGGATTTTAGCGCGCCCGATCTGCACGGCATAAGCGTCTCATCGTACGACCCCGAGCGCGGGCTGTGGTGCCAGACCTGGGTCGACAACAATGGCGCGTATCTGGACTTCACCGGAAAATTCGAAGATGGAAAGATGATCCTGGGCCGCGATGCGATCGTCAAAGGGCAGGCATGCAAGCAAAGGATGGTCTGGTACGACATCCAGGACAACAAGCTGGAATGGAACTGGGAACGCTCCGACGATGGCGGCGAGACCTGGCGCCTGCTCTGGCAAATCCATTACACGCGGAGAAAGTAAACCGCTATAATCGGCGGCATGGATCAAAAGCCGCTTTCCCCCTCCGCACAGAAAGTAGATGAGGCGTTACGCGCCCTCGGATATGACTTCAACATTATCGAACATGCCGAATCTACGCGCACCGCGCAGGAAGCTGCCGAGCGCGCGGGCTGTGAACTCGGCCAGATCGTCAAGTCGCTGATCTTCAGAGGGCAAGAGACCGGTAAGCCGATCCTGGTACTGACCAGCGGCGCAAACCGGGTGGACGAAAAGCGCATCGGCGAGTATGCCGGGGAAGCCATCGGACGCGCGGATGCCGATTTCGCCCGGACAGTGACCGGCTTCGCGATCGGCGGCATCCCGCCCGTCGGTCATACCCAGAAGATCGAAACCTACTTCGACGAGGATTTCCTGCAATATGAAACCATCTGGGCGGCCGCCGGTAATCCCAATGCCATTTTTGAATTGTCGACTAGCGCCTTGAGAGAAATGACCGATGCAAAAGTTGTGAGGGTGAAGTGAAATTCGAGGAGATCCGTAATTTTCTGGCCCTGTCCGAGAACCTGTATACCGGCGGGATGCCCAAAGCCGGGCAGCTCGCGGACGCAGCGGAGCACGGCGTAGAAGTCGTGATCAACCTGGCGCCGCACGATGCTCAGGACGCTCTGTCCAATGAGGCCGAGCTGGCAAATTCATTGGGAATACATTACGTCAACATCCCGGTGGATTGGAATGCTCC
>DASTFG010000013.1:0-3931 GCA_035708785.1 Anaerolineales bacterium | reverse complement strand
CTGTAATGAATTCCGCAAAACGGGTAAGTTTCCGGCCCGAATGTGGAACCAGGTTCTCTCAGCGATGAAGGCTGTCGAGAAGCAGACCGGCAAAAAATTCGGCGATCCCAAGAATCCCCTGCTGGTCTCGTGTCGTTCGGGCGCAAAATTCTCCATGCCGGGCATGATGAACACGATCTTGAACATCGGTCTGAACGATGCAGTCGTCGAAGGCATGATCGAAACAACGGGAAACCCGCGCTTCGTCTGGGACTTGTACCGCCGGCTGATCGAAATGTTTGGCACGACCGTCTTCAATCTCGACGACGAGGTTTTCGAGCACCCGATGGCTGAATATAAAGAGGCGCGAGGTTACCGGGTCGATACGGAAATGACCGCCGAGGACTGGCAAGAACTGGTTTCCACCTTCAAATCTGTTTTCGAAAAACACGTGGGCATGGAATTCCCGCAGGATGTCTACAAGCAGCTTGAGCTTGCCATCAAAGCCGTCTTTGAATCATGGAACGGAAAACGAGCCGTGGCCTACCGGAATAAGGAGGGGATCTCGCACGATCTCGGGACCGCAGTCAATATCGTCACTATGATCTTCGGCAACATGGGGGATGACTCGGGCACAGGTGTAGCGTTCACGCGCAACCCATCCACAGGCGAGAAGACGATGATGGGCGAATACCTGCTCAATGCCCAGGGTGAAGATGTGGTGGCAGGCATACGGAACGCAGAACCGATCGAAAAGCTGCAGAACCAGATGCCGAAGGCCTACAAGCAGTTCATGGATATCACCAACAAGCTGGAAAAGCATTACAAGGATATGCAGGATGTCGAGTTCACGATCGAGCGCGGGAAGTTATGGATGCTGCAAACCCGTAATGGAAAGCGCACCGCCAAGGCTGCTGTGAAGATTGCAGTGGATATGGCAAATGAAGGTCTGATCACGAAAGAACAGGCTGTGCTGCGTGTCACCCCCGAGAATGTGGATGCGCTCCTTCATCCCCAGTTCGATGAGCAGGCTATGAGCGAGGCGGAGCAGAACGGCACCTTCCTCGCAAAAGGTGTAAACGCTTCTCCCGGGGCCGCGGTCGGACAGGTTTATTTCGACGCGGACACCACAGAAAGAATGGCCAAGGAAGACAAGCAGGATACCATCATGGTGCGTCCGTTCACCAAGCCCGATGACGTACACGGCATGATCGCATCCAAAGGGGTACTGACCAGTGAGGGCGGTGCAACGTCCCATGCGGCCGTCGTAGCCCGCCAGTTCGGTATCCCCTGTGTGGTTGGCGCATCTGCGATCAAGATCAACCTGGAGAAACGCGAATTGGTGGCCGACGGCACAGTCGTTCGGGAAGGAGATTGGATTTCGGTAGACGGAACGACAGGCAAGGTATTTGTAGGAAAAATGCCTACGACTTCCCCCTCGCTGGAGGAACAGTCCGAGCTGCTCACCCTGCTCCAGTGGGCCGATGAGATCTGTGCGCGCAGAGATGTTCGTGAGGCACCTGCAAAAGGCTGGCCAACACGCGGTCTACAAGTATGGGCCAATGCGGATTATCCCAAGGATGCACAGCGAGCCCGGTCCTATGGCGCAGTGGGCATCGGCTTGTGCCGGACCGAGCATATGTTCTTCGAACCCGAGCGTCTTCCCATCGTCCAGCGCATGATCCTGGCAGAGACGAGCGAGGGACGGACAGCTGCGTTAGATGAGCTGCTTCCCTTCCAGCGCAAGGACTTCGACGGTCTCTTCGAAGCGATGGACGGCTATCCCGTCATCATCCGCCTGATCGACCCGCCGCTGCACGAGTTCATGCCAGACGAGGAAAAGCTCCTCGAAGAGGTCATCACCATGCGCGTGAAAGGTGAGGTGGGCGGGTTGAAGGAAAAGGAAGAGCTGCTTAACGCCATCAAAGGCATGCACGAATCCAACCCCATGATGGGCCTGCGCGGCGTCCGGTTGAGCATTGCCATGCCCGAGATCGTGGAGATGCAGGTCCGCGCGATCTTCGAAGCCGCGGCAGATTGCACGCTGCGCGGGATCGTCGTCAAGCCCGAAGTCATGATTCCCCTGACCGGCACGGTGAAAGAGCTTGAGTGGATCCAGCCCAGGCTGGAAAGGATCGCTACGGCGGTGATGGACGAAAAGAAGGTCCAGTTCGAATACAAATTCGGCACGATGATCGAGATCCCGCGTGCCGCAGTCACTGCGGGAGAAGTGGCCCAGCGCGCCGAGTTCTTCTCCTTCGGCACAAATGACCTGACGCAGATGACCTATGGCTATTCACGTGACGACGCAGAGCGCAATTTCCTGATCACCTATCAGGAACAGGGTATTCTGGAAAGAAATCCCTTCCAAACACTGGATCGTGAGGGTGTGGGGAAGCTGATGGAATGGGCCATCGCCGAGGGCCGCAAGACGCGACCTGACCTGGAGGTGGGAATCTGCGGGGAGCACGGCGGCGACCCGAGCTCGATCGAGTGGTGCCATATGATCGGCAACAACTATGTCTCCTGCTCGCCGTTCCGCGTCCCGATTGCAAGGCTCGCCGCGGCGCATTCTGCTTTGAGGCATCGCCCGCAGAAAATGAGCAGTACGGCCAGGCGGAGAGCTTCTGCAAACGGCAGAGTCCAAAAGGCAAAAGCAAAAACTGCCAGAAGAAAGACGAAGGTAAAGAGCAGATAATGGAAGAAACGAACAAGGACGCACTTAGAAAGTGCGCCCTTGTTTTTCCGGTAACGATATTGCGTTTAGCGGACCCGGATGATCTGTCCGGCGTAGATCAGGTTGGGATTCCGAATGCCCGGGTTGAGTGCCAGCAGGGCATCCACGGTCGTTCCGAATTTGCCTGCAATGATCCTGAGCGTATCTCCTCGCTGGATGATGTAAGTTGAGGCGCCACTCGGGATGGTGATCGCCTGCCCGACATAGATCAGGTTCGGGTTGGTGATGCGGGGATTGGCCTTGAGGATGGCGTCCACGGTCGTGTTGAACTTGGCCGCGATCTTCCTCAGGGTATCGCCGCGCTGGGCATAGTAGATCTGCCCACCGGCCGGAGGCGGATTGTTCGGTGGAGGCGTCGCCGGTCCGGAATACACCTTGATGCGCTGACCTTCATAGATGACGTTGGCGTTCGTAATCTCCGGGTTGGCTGCCAGCAGGGCATCCACGGTCGTGCCAAAGCGGCTGGCCAGGGATCTCAACGTATCGCCGCGCGCCACGATGTAGATGAAGTAGCCACCATCGGTGCCGAGGATCGCACCGGGCAGCTGCAGGACCTGGCCGGGAAAGATCAGGCTGCCCGAACCGATCTCAGGGTTCGCCCGTCGCAGAGCAGACACGGTCGTCCCACAGCGATTGGCGATCTTGAGCAGGGTATCGCCGCTGACAACGGTCACGCTGGTGCCGCAGCCTGCTGCGAGAGCAGAGCTGGTGGATGCAAATGATGCAAGCAACACCGCTACAAGAACAGATAAGAGGAAAAATTTTCTGGTGTTCATCGGATTCTCCTTCTGCATAAATCTGACAGTAAGATGAATCTCGATGCAGGAAAGTTCCCGAAATCCGCCGACCCCCTACCAAATTCCTATTCCCTAAATCTTAAAACCTTTTGGCACTTCAACATACACCCCGCGCATCTCCTCGGGCAAGCCCTGTGCCAGAGCGAACATCAGGCGGTCCGTCAGCGCGAGGGCAGTTTCACCCTGCCGGGGCCGCAGCGGCGGGAGCAGATTGATCTGGACGCGCGTCCGGCGCGGGAACCGTTTGAAGAACTGGTCTGAACCGATAACGGCTATGGGCAGGATGGGACAATCCGTTTCAATCGCCAGCCGGGCGGTTCCCGTTTTAGCGACTCTCAGCCCTCGCCCGTAGGAGCGCGTCCCCTCCGGGAACATGCCGAGGCATTGGCTATGCTGCAAGACCTTTGCCGCATGGCGC
>DASTFG010000012.1:0-9549 GCA_035708785.1 Anaerolineales bacterium | reverse complement strand
TTTTAAGCGTTTTTGCATGGCCAAGTATGACATAATTTTTGGTTACCTACTTAGTTTATTTGAGACCTGACAGGTCTCGAGAAAAAAATTTGGAGAAATGAATGTCTGACGAACGAAGAACACCTGAGGGTGCGCAGACAGGCGGTGAGCGCCGCTTCTTTGCAAAGCCCAAAAATTGTCAATTCTGCGCAGATAAGACGCTTGTGATTGACTACAAGAAAGTGGACCTGCTGAGGCGCTATATCACCGAGGAAGGCAAGATCCGCCCGCGCCGCCAGACCGGTGCGTGCGCCAAGCACCAGCGCGTCGTCGCCGCGGCAGTCAAGCAGGCCCGGCAGATCGCGCTCGTGCCCTTTACCGGAAAGCAGTGGGAAGACGGGCGCTAATCTTGCACGCCATCACGGGGCATGGGAAGCGCTGCACAGGCGCGCCATGCCCCGTCTTTGCGTCATGGAGTAATTTGCATGGCAAAACAGAGTCCTACACAAAAAGCCGTTACGAAGAAACACATGGCCCGCCTGGAACGCGAACGCCGGCAGGCAAATATTATCCGGGGGATCGCGATCGCCGGAATCCTGATCGTTTTATTCCTGCTTGGATACGGTTACCTGAACGTCAATGTTCTGCAACTGCGTGAGCCTGTTGCCGAGGTCAACGGGGAGGAAATTACCACCCGCGAGTGGCAGGAACGTGTGCAGCTACAGCGCGTCAACCTGCTCAACCTTTACCAGACCTACCAGTTCTACCAGCAGAGCTTCGGCATGGATACGACGCAGCAGCTGCAGGAGATTCAGATTACCCTGCAGTCGCCAGAATTGCTCGGCCAGGATGTGCTGGACCAGATGATCGATGAGGTCCTGATCCGCCAGGAAGCGGAAAGGCGCGGGATTTCAGTCTCGGAAGAGGAAGTGGAGGCAGCCGTCCGGGCGGCTTATGGTTTCTTCCCGGATGGGACTCCAACGCCGACGATCACGCCGACCGAATTCTCGCTGCCCACACTGTCCGCGCAGCAATTGACGGTCTATCCCTCAACCGCCACGCCAACCGCGGTCTTGACGTCCACGCCCGCCTCCACGAACACCCCCAACTCGGCTGTTACCGCCACACCGACGTCTACCACCGCCCCGCCGACTCCTACTTTTGTTCCGCAGGAACCAACGGCGACCGCTACTCCCTTCACCCTGGAGGGATTTAACACCCAGTATGGCGAAACCCTGGCCAATTTCGAGGATGCCGGGATCAGTGAGGCAACGCTGCGTGCCGCCTACGAAAACCAGCTCCTGCGTGAGAAGCTTCAGGAAGAAGTCACCACAGATACACCTCGGAGCGAGGAACAGGTCTGGGCACGTCATATTCTGGTGGCGGATCTCGGCGAGGCAAGGTCCATCCTTGCCCAGTTGCAGCATGGAGCAGACTTCGCCGAGCTCGCTCGTGAACACTCCACCGACACCGGCTCCGGTGCAAAGGGCGGCGATCTGGGTTGGTTCGGGAGGGGCGCTATGGTGGCCGAGTTCGAAGAAACCGCATTCAGCCTGGAGATCGGCGAGATCAGCGAGCCGGTGCAAAGCCAGTTCGGATATCACATCATTCAGGTGCTCGGTCACGACAATATTCCTTTGAACGCGACCGAGTATCAGGAAAAGCGCCAGACGGCCTTCACCGAGTGGCTGGCGCAGGCACGCGAAGAGGCCGACATCACGATCTACGACATCTGGAGAGAGCGCGTTCCTCCTGCGCCCGCATCTCTGAGCCAGCCGATCCCGCAGTAACCGCGATGCAGTCAAAATCGCCCGCTCTTCGAGAGCCGGGCGATTTTTCGTTTGCATCAACTCGAAATGCAGCTTACGGGTTCATCCGATTTTCAACATCTCTTCGGTTACCTGATCGAGCCGCAAACTGATCACCTGGCTCGTCGAATCGCGCCCCATGGTAATGCCGTAGATCACATCCGCCGCCTGCACTGTATTCCGGTTATGCGTGATGATGATGAACTGTGTCTCCTGGCTCAGCTCCAGGAGCAGGTCGCGGAAGCGGCCGACGTTCGCTTCGTCGAGCATCGCGTCCACTTCATCCAGCACGCATACCGGCGTAGGCGATACCTTGAGCAGGGCAAACACCAGCGCAACTGCCGTCAGGCTGCGCTCTCCGCCGGAAAGCAGCGCCAGTCCCTGCTCGCGGCGGCCCGGCAATCGCGCTTCGATCTCGATGCCGGTTTCGACCAGATTATCGGGATCCGTCAAGGAGAGCCGCGCCGAGCCTCCGCCGAACAGACGGGTGAACATGGCACGGAACTGCTTGTCCACTGCATCGAATGTTTTCGAAAATTCCTGCTGGGTGAGTTCGTCCAGCTCGGCAATGACCTGCCGCAGATCCTCCTCCGCTTTGCGGAGATCGTCCACCTGGGCACGCATGAATGAATAACGCTCGGATTCCTGCTCGAATTCCTGCTTCGCCTCGGGGTTGATCGGCCCGACCCGGCGCAGGTGTGTGCGATGCTGCGCCAATTGCGCTTCCAGGTCCGGTGATATTTCCGTGACAACAGGCAATTCCTCCACCATGCCTTCCAGGGGCAAGGGCACAGGGCCGGAAATGTCCGCTGCATAGTCGAACATGACCAGGCCAAAATCATCGACGACGCGCTGGCGCAGATGTTCGAGCGCCTCCTGTTTCCTGACCTGATCCAACTGTACCTGGTTGAAGAGCCGCTCGTTCGACGCCAGCACCTGTTGCGCCTGCGCTTCGACCTCCTGGAGGCGCGTTTCTTCCTGCTCGGCGGTCTCCAGATTTTTCTCCGCGGGATCGATTTGGGTGCGTAGCTCCTCGATCTGGGCATGCAGCACGCCCTCACGTTCACGCAGCAATGCCTTCCCCTGATCGAGACTGACCAGGGAAGTCTCAGCTTCCTGCAGCCGGCTGGCGAACTCGCCGCGCCGCGCGTCGAATCTCTCTACATCCTTTTCCCTTTCCTCCCGCCGGGCGCGCGCATCCTCCAGCGCTCGCTCGACTACGGCCAGGCGTGTCCGCCAGTACGTAACCTGATTCTGCTCATCTGCCAGATCAATTTCCCTTAACCGTTCGTGCAGTGTGCGCACCTCTTCCAGGACGTGCCCGGATTCCGTTTCGATCCCTGAGAGGGAGTGAATTAAATTCTGACGATTTCCAGCGGCCTCCTCCGCCTCGGCTTTCAGATGGGCCTGCTGGCTCTCCTGCCACGCCAGCTGTCTGCGGGCCGTCTCCAACTCCAGCCCGGCCTGCTGCTCGACTCCCTCCGCCTCATCCAACCGGACGCGGGCCTCACGCGCTGCATGATCGGCCTGAGCCAGTTCTCGCTGCGCCTCGTTAATTCTTCTGGAGAGCGAGTCCACCTCGCCGTTCAACGACTCGATCTGCGCTTCGAGCGAAGCCAGAGATGCGGCAAACTCCCGCTTCCGGCGCGGGCGGCTCAGGGCGGTGGAGGAGGCAGTCTTTCCTGCAATGACCAGCCCATCCCCGCGAAAGACCTCGCCGTGCAATGTGACCACGCGCGCGTCTGTGGATACCTCGCGGATGAGACGGCGCGCAGCTGCACGGTCACGGACAACGAAGGTTTGCCCGAGCACCAATCGGACTGCCGGGCGCAGGTTTTCGGGCGCACCGACAAGCTCGGAGGCGATGCCGAGGTAATCCTCATCATCTGATTTCGTAAGAAACGGACGGCTTCCATTTTGAAGGGGCAGCAACACGGCGCGGCCGGCCTCATTCGATTCGAGCAATTGCAGCGCCTCTTCGATCTCGTCTGCCTCCAGAAGAATCGCATCGAGCGTATCCCCCAGGGCAGCAGAGATCGCGACCTCCAGCTCGGCAGGCACATCCAGGACCGCGCTCAATGCACCGTGCGCGCCCCTCAGGCGGGACTCGCGCACGGCATTGAGCAAAAAGCGCGCGCCCTCGGCGTAACCGGTCAGGGACTGCTCGGCCTGTTCCAGAACCTCGATCTGTGCCTTGATGCGCGCATGCTCGGTGAGACGCAGGGCGCGTTCCTCACTTTTGGCCCGTCGTTCACTCTCCAACCCTTCGACTTGCTGCTTTGCCCTCTCCTGTTTCTCTTCTGCCTTCCGCAATTCGTCTTCGGCAGTTCGGCGCATTTCTCGAGCATGGTCCACCTTATGCTTGACCTCGTCAAGGGTAGCCTGGGCAGCTTCGGTCGATTTTTCCACACTTGCCAGCCTGCTATGTAACGCCTCTAAACGTGAGCCCAATTCATCCAGGCGCGCCTGGGCCTCGGCGCGTTGTGCATTCCATTTTTCGGTTTGGGCGCGGACGCTTTGCAGTCTCTCTTCAACGGATTCCCGCTCAGCCTGCCTGGCCCGTAACGACTGCTCTGCGCCTGCGAATTGCTTCTCTGCCTCCTCATACTCGGACTGCAGCCGCGTGACCTCGTGCAGCACTTCAGCCAGACGGTCACGCGCCAGTGTCTCTTCATCGGAGGCATATTCCCGATCTGCCAACACCGACGACTGCGTCGCCAGCAAGGAGCGACGGCGCTCCTCGAGAACTGCCAGTTCGCGGCTGACCTCTTCGCGCTGGCTATGCAGCTCCGCCGAGCGGCGATGCCATGCATTAAGCTGGGTCCGCAGGCTGGTGAGTTTCTCACGATATGTTATGTACTCTGCCTGGGCTTTCCGATGAGCCTCCCGCGCTTCCTGGACGCGCGCTTCCTGTGCCTTCAGGCTCTCCTGCGCGCTGGTCAGTTCCTGCTGGGCGCGATGCCAGTGATAGCCATACCACTCGCGTAGAATGATTTTCAGGTCGGCCTGGGCGCGGGCATATTCGATGGCCCGTTTCGCCTGGCGTTCCAGGCTTCGCAGGCGCGGCTCGATCTCGGACATAATGTCGAGCACGCGCTCGAGGTTGCGCTGGGTATTCTCGAGCCTTTTGAGCGCTTCCTCCCTGCGGACGCGATATAGCCCCACGCCCGCCGCCTCTTCGAAGAGACGTCGGCGCTCGTCCGCTTTGAGCGCCAGGGAGGCATCCACCAGCCCCTGGCCGATGATCGTATAGGTGCGTTCGGACAAACCCGAGGCCGCGAGCAGCTCGTTCAGATCGCGCAGGCGGACATGCTGTCCGTTGAGCAAGTACTCGTTATGCCCATCCCGGTAGGCGCGGCGCGTCATGCCGACTTCCGCAAAATCGATCGGAAGCCAGCCGTTGCTGTTATCGAAGACAATATGCACGGAAGCCATGCTCGCCCGCGGGCGATACTCGGAGCCGCTGAAGATCATATCCTCGGTCTTTTTGCCGCGCAAAAGGGAATAGGACTGCTCTCCCAGCACCCAGCGCAGGGCATCGGCGATATTCGATTTGCCGGACCCGTTCGGCCCGACGATCGCAGTGATACCGCTCGCGAACTCAAAAATCGTCTTTGATGCGAATGTTTTATAACCTTGCAATTCGAGGGACTTTAGGCGAAGAGGCATATAAGTGTTCGGTACCTGATTTATTTAAATGAGATTCCCAGCGCTTCGAGCGCGGTCTGTGCGGCGATACGGGCCGCGATTTGCTTGCTCGAGCCGTGCCCCCTGCCATAGACCAGGCCCTGGATGCGGACTTCGACCTCGAAGGTTTTGGCGTGGTCCGGTCCGCTCGAGGCAACGGTAACATATTGGGGTGTGCCCATTTTTTCCGCTTGCGCCCATTCCTGCAGGCGGCTCTTGGGATCGTGGATTTCATCCAAGATAAAGCCCTTCGCATCTTCGAGCAGAGGACGGACAAACGCGTTGACCGCGTCCAGCCCTGAATCCAGGTAAAGGGCGCCGATCAGCGCTTCGAAGGCGGAGCCCAGCAGACCGTCGCGTTCTGCGCCGCCGGATGCAGCCTCCCCGCGTCCAAGCAGCAAGGCCCGGCCCAGATCCAGTTGCCGGGCGAAGGCAGCCAGCTGGTCGTTGCGCACGATTACCGAGCGCATCTTGGTCAGGTCGCCTTCAGGCATTTCTGGAAAGCGGTGGTACACCCACGCTCCGACAATGAAGTCCAGCACGGCATCCCCAAGGAATTCCAGTCGTTCGTTATCCTCCAGTGAATCGGGATTTTCGTTGACATAGGAAGGATGGGTCAGGGCCCGCGTTAGCAGGGACAAATCCGAAAAGGACAACCCCAGCCGCCGGTTGAGGCGGGCAGCGGATTCGGCATCCCGCGGTTCATAGTATTGATTCACATGCATCTCCCGGGAACTCAGGGAGCGCCAACCCTCCTCACCTGTGCGCCCTTCTCTCAGCCGTGAGGGAGTGGATGCAGGTGAGGGACTCGCGTTCCGTGAGTTCCAATCTTTTAAGCGGGCTGAATTTTAACCCGAATTGGTCATCATGGCTATGATATGGACCTGATTTAGGATACAATCCTCTCGATCTCCAGGAGAAGAAGCTTGAGCGAAATAAGCAGTGAAACGAGATTCCTGCACGCGATCGAGATGGGCCTGGGCGCCTGGCAGTGGGGCGACAGGATCATCTGGCAGTACGGGCATGGCTATGGCGTCGAAGAGGTGCGCCGGGCCTTCGAGGCCTCAATACATGAGGGTATCTATTTTATCGACACGGCGGAGCTTTACGGAAATGGACTTTCGGAGAGGCTGCTCGGTCGATTTCTCAAAGAGACTGATCAGCCGGTTCTGGTGGCAACCAAGTTTTTTCCGCTGCCCTGGAGATTACGCAAAGCCGCATTGCCGCGCGCGCTGAAGGGCAGTCTGGCGCGTCTGGGCGTCGAGAACGTGGACTTATACCAGATCCACTGGCCCAGCCCTCTGATGAGCACCGAAACGATGATGGAAGGGATGGCGGAATGCGTGCAGAGCGGCATGGCGCGCACTGCCGGTGTTTCCAACTTCGGGCAATCGCGCATGCTGGCCGCGTATTCCGCGCTTGCCCGTCACAATGTCCCGCTGGCCTCTAACCAGGTTCACTACAGCCTGTTGAACCGTGAGGTGGAAAAGAATGCCACGCTGGCGAGATGCAAGGAATTAGGGATCCGGCTAATTGCCTTCAGCCCGCTCGAAATGGGACTGCTCACGGGGAAATATAGTGCGGAGGCCCCTCCACCCGGCTCTCGCTCCCGGATGTATTCCCATCTGCTTGGCAAGATCGACTCGCTCCTCAGATTGATGACCCAGATCGGGCAGGACCAGGGGGGCAAATCCAACGCCCAGGTTGCGCTAAATTGGGTGATCTGTAAGGGCGCGCTCCCCATCCCTGGCGCCAAGAATGCAGAGCAGGCGCAAGAGAATGCAGGCGCCCTCGGCTGGAGATTGACCGAGGAGGAAGTGGCCAGGCTCGATGAGGCAAGCGACCAGGTATTTGCATAATCGATACAGTTAAAGCAAAATTCTCAGAGATTTCTCACTGAGAATTTTTTATTCCGCACGTGAAACGGATTCTTATCGAGCCATGAACATCTGCCGGTCCAGCCGGTATCCCATTGCTTCCAGCCGCGGCGAGAACATGGGGCGCAGGCCTGTCGGCCGGAACTGCCCGAGAGGCCTTCCCTCCGGATCTGTCCCGTTCTGCTGAAAGACAAAGATATCGGTCAGCGTAATTACCTCTGACTCCATCCCGGCGACCTCGGAAATTTGCGTCACTTTGCGGGTGCCATCCGGGAAACGCGTCAGATAGATGATCAGGTCCAGCGCAGCCGCGATCTGCTTCCGGATCGCGAGCACCGGCAGTTCGAACCCGGCCATCAGTGTCATCGTCTCAAGCCGCGAGAGCGTATCGCGCGGAGAATTGGAGTGGACCGTTGTCATGGAGCCGTCGTGCCCGGTGTTCATGGCCTGCAGCATATCCAATGTCTCCCCGCCGCGGATCTCGCCGACGATGATCCGGTCCGGGCGCATACGCAGGGAGTTCCTGACCAGATCGCGGATGGTGACCTGTCCCTCACCGTTGTAATCGGCGGGTCTGGCCTCCAGCGATACCTTATGGGTCTGCATCATCTGCAGTTCGACCGAATCCTCAATGGTCACGATCCGTTCATCGTCGGGGATCGAACGAGCAAGGATGTTGAGGAAGGTGGTCTTCCCCGAGCTTGTATTCCCGGCGACGACAACATTCAAGCGGGCTGCGACACAAACCGCCACGAACTCCGCCATCTGCGGCGTGAGGGCATTCTTGTCGATCAGATCCTGAACGGACAGTTTATCCTTCAGGAACCGGCGAATGGAGATGCAGGTGCCTTGCTGGGCAACAGGGGGAATGACGGCGTTGACGCGCGAGCCATCTTTCAGGTGGGCATCCACGGTGGGATGCTTGTAATTCACGTAGCGCCCAAACGGGTTGATGATGTTGTTCAGGGCCAGCCGTAGCTGAAGCTCGCTTTCGTATTTGGCCTCGGTCAGCAGCAATTTCCCATGCCGTTCGATGAAGATCTGGCTCGGACCATTGATCATGATCTCGCTGATCTGGGGGTCGTCGAAAAACTCGTCCATGGCACCGGCGGCCGTCGCGTATCGATAAATCTCATCCAGGAAGGCCTGCTCGTCTTGCCCAAGCTCGCCGTTCGCCATTTCGTAAGCCTGAAAGATCAATCCCCTCAGCAGTTCCTCATAGCGTTCTCCCAGAGGGGGAGTCTCGTCCATCAATTCGATGAGGTGCTTCAAGACTCTGGGTCTTAATAGGTTGGGATCAGTAATCCCCGGTACTTTGGACGCTCCTGATTTTTTGGCCATATCATTTATCCGATCTGCAATTTGGTGTAAACATGCTGTTGAAATGAAAAGAGGACAAACACAGATTTATCCGCGCCTGCCCTCTCAAGTGCACTAGCGCATCAAGCCAATCTGGTGTTCGATTGTGACTTGATTAGACGGGTCGTAATTAAAGTTGATGGTGGTAGTTCCATTGATTTTTATGTCCCAGCCGAGGAGCTGTGCATTAATCTCGGCAGTGGGCTCACTGCCCCCATTGACTGTTATGTCGCAATAGGGGGCAAAGATCAACCCATTGATATCAATCTTGGAGCCACCGGTGATTGAACAATCCTCAATGGATGGGTGAGTCCCTTCCAGGATGATCAGATAACCCTGATAATCGCCCGTGGTAGAAGCGTCAAGGTAGGTGATGTTATTGGCATTGATGGAAAAACCACCACCAGCCTTAATGTAGAGCGTGACGCCGTCGGGGTTGTGGACACTGTACTTGTTCTTGCTGGGATCTCTGGATCCGTTAAGAGACACGAATTCGACGGGGCTCCAACTGAGATCCTGGTCCATGGGAGGATCAATACAATATACACCGGATGCCATGTAGATGTGTTGTTTATTAGCAACCAGACCTGCTTGAGGAAAATTCGAATAGAAGCCGGGGCGGATGAGCCATTCCCCTCGACCATCTGAGAGATCTACGCCAAGCTGGACGGGTGGCGGCGCGGCCACGCCGCATTCAGGCGGCTCATCCGGAAAATAAATCTCATCCGGGATGACAATTGGTTCCTGATTAAAATTTGGAGTAATCGGGGGATCAAAGGTACAACCCGCAGTATCTATGTTATTAGCTCCAACGGAGTTGATCCCTGCTCCGCCGTAGA
>DASTFG010000011.1:0-6478 GCA_035708785.1 Anaerolineales bacterium | reverse complement strand
CCGCGAACCCCCAGATCCATGACCCGGACTTCATCCTGCCGAACGAAACTGTAACGGTCCCGCGCGTCGGCAGCGTCGGAGGGATTTTTGCACCAAACTGTGTCACTGCACACGTGGTCCAGAGCGGCGATACCTGGCAATCGATCGCGCAAAGATATAACGCCGATGTCGTCATCTTGCAGACCCGCAACCCCGGCGCGCTCGCGGTCGGCCGCACCGTCTACGTTCCTAATAACACTGCGGGCGGGATGAGCCCTCCCCCCACTCCGCAGCCCGGACAGCCGATCCGCCTTACGATTCCTGCCGGCTCCAACTCGGTTACACATACCGGCAGCCTCGCTCCTCAGGCCATTGTCCGTTTTGTAATCAACGCAAGCCAGGGCCAGGTCATGACCGTCACAGTATCTGTCCCTGCGAATGGACTCACGATGGGCGTGTATAACCCTGCCGGGACGCCCATTAAACCCCCGGATGCCACCCTCACCTGGACCGGAACCATTCCCCAGACCGGTGATTACCGGATTGATATTGCCAGTGTTTCGGCCACTACGAGCGTAGGATACACACTGGTGGTAAGCCTGACCACGCCCGCCGCGGCTACAGCGACGTTCACACCCACGGCAACAGCCACTTCCACGACGCCTGTCTCGGGCGCAGCGTTTCAGCAGGCAGCCGATATCAACAATGGGGCAGGCAGTTCGAGCCCGGCGTTTCTAACGGAATTCAATAATATGCTTTACTTCCAGGCCGATGGCGGGGACGGCGCAGGCAAGGAGCTGTGGAGGTATGATGGCACGACAGCCGGCCGCGCAGCCGATATCGCCGTGGGAGCAAACGGCTCAAATCCTGCATTCCTGGCCGTGTTCAATGGCGCGCTCTACTTCCAGGCAAACGGCGGTGATGGCGCCGGCAATGAGCTTTGGAGGTTCGACGGCACGAATGCCAGCCGCGCAGCCGATATCGCCGTGGGAGCAAACGGTTCCAGTCCGGCTTACCTGACTGTGTACAACAACGCCTTGTATTTCAGCGCAGACGGCAATGACGGCGTGGGCAATGAATTGTGGCGCTTCGATGGCACCACTGCGTCCCGTGCGGCCGATATCTTCAACGGGGCAGCCGGTTCTGCGCCTGCCTTTCTGACAGTTTACAATGGCATGCTGTACTTCCAGGCCGATGGCGGCGATGGTGTCGGTCATGAACTGTGGCGCTTCGATGGTACGAATGCCGGCCGCGTTGCCGACCTTTGGAATGGGTCGGGCAGCGCAAATCCCTCTTATCTTACGGTCTATAACAACATCTTGTATTTCAGCGCCAACGGCAATGACGGCGCAGGCACTGAACTGTGGAGGTTCGACGGGACGAACGCCAGCCGCGCAACGGATATCTGGGCGGGAAGCGGTGATGCGACTCCTGCCTATCTGGCGGTTTATAACAACATCTTGTATTTCAGCGCCAATGGCAACGACGGCGGGGGACATCGGCTTTGGCGGTTCGACGGCAAGACTGCCACCCGCGTCCCGGACAGCAATGGGATCAGCGTGGTAAATCCGGCATTTCTTGCCTTACACGGGGGCACGCTCTATTTCCAGGCGGACGGCAACAACGCCACCGGGCAGGAATTGTGGAGATACACCACCAGTACCGGATAGCCTGAATTGCAGCAGTCATCATCCTTCTATATCCGTTTGGTCGAGGGCACTAAAAATACAAGCAGAACAATCGCTCGAAGTAGTGGCTGCCCTATCTATAATTCGAAGATCATGAACAAAGCCACCAGAGCGGAGCCCGGGCTGTGGGGTGCAAGCATTGTCGGATTCGGGGATTATCACTATGTCTATGAATACAGTCGTGAGGGCGACTGGTTCCTTGCCGGCTTCTATTCGCGGGCTCAAAACCTGGCCCTTTATCGGACGGGAGGTTTTGACAAGGAATTGCTAAAGAAACTCGGTAAACACAAGACGGGCAAGGGCTGTTTGTATATCAAACTGCTTGAGGCTGTGGATCTCAAAGTCTTGAACGAGCTGGTCGAGAAATCCGTTCGGCAAGTGTCGAAAGGCTGAACGCAAACGTGGCTCCTTTGACACACGCAGACCCTGAGTCACTCGACCTCTACAACAGGGGCCTGGGCCGGGCACCAAAATCCATCTGGCAGCTGCAGAACCTGGAAAGATTGAATCTGGCGGAGAATGGCTTAAAGTCCCTTTCCAGGGAGATCGGTAATTTCACGCGGCTGAGGATGCTCGACCTGGGACACAATGAACTATCGTCCTTGCCGGAGACGATCGGCAGACTGCACCGGCTCGAATTCCTTTATCTCAGCAACAACAGGCTGAGATCCGTACCGGCCTCCCTCTGGGATCTGAAGTCTCTCATTTATCTGAATATCACCGACAACCTTTTATCTTCATTGCCGGAGGAAATCGGGAGATTGTCGAACCTCGTCGAACTCAGGCTGTATAACAACCGGCTCTCTGCGCTGCCCGATTCGATCGGGGAGCTGACCGCGCTGCGAGAATTGCATCTGATGCATAATCGGTTGATATCCATTCCCGGATCGATCGGGAACCTGAGGAATCTCAGAAAGCTGATGCTGGAAGGCAACAGGATCGAATCTCTGCCCCATTCACTGGGTAAAGCCACCCGCCTCACCGATCTCGATTTGAGGAACAACTGTGTAAAGAATATCCCCCAGTCGGTTGGAAAATTGAAACAACTGCGATATCTGGATCTGAGAGCAAACCGGCTAACGTCGCTGCCAGCCAACCTGGCAACATTGCCGGCCCTTGAAAAACTCGATCTGCGCTGGAATAAATCGTTATCCATTCCGAAGTGGATTGTGAAACTCGAGGATCGCGGCTGTCTCGTTTACAAATAGACTGAAACATTCTTCATGCGCAGGAAGGGGAAATCCCGGAATAGCGGCGTTCAGGCTTCTGGCACAATCAGCGTAGGCTCATTGGGAATCACCGTGATAGATACCCTTTCAAGGCAAAACCTGGAGCACCTCAGCATGGAAATCACGGGTGGAAAGTAGTATAATATAGAACAGGTGTTCTACTTTCTTTCTACCTGAGTAGAGCCTTTGAGACTGGCCGGTGCACGAGGCCTGCAACAGGCAAGATCGAGCGCCAGTTCAACAACCTTAACAATTCACGAGAACAATGCGATGAAAAGAACAAAGCATTACTGGTTATTGATAACCCTTTTGATCCTGAACGCCTGTGAGACCAGTGATCCCGCCTCTCTTCCGTACAGACCGGTATTTGGTTCCTCTTCCTCAGGCAATTCAGTCTACATGCAGCCTCCCGCTCAGGCACTCCCGCAGACAGTTCCGTCTACGCCCGTGCTGCCCGCGGAGCAAAACCTGCATCCGCTCCAGATCCACGCGATGCGCGCCCAGCAATATCCCGGCAGCGACATCGTGGTCGAGCGCGTCCTGGAGCCCGGTGTGAATTACAGCCGCTACTATGTTTCCTATCTTTCCGAGGGACTCAGGATTTATGCGCTGATGACGGTTCCAAACGGGGAGAAGCCAGCCTCAGGCTGGCCCGTCGTGATCTTCAACCACGGATATATCCCGCCGGCCGAATACCGCACCACGGAGAGATATATTGCCTACGTTGACCAGATCGCGCGCAGCGGCTATATTGTCTTCCGTTCCGATTACCGCGGCCATGATCGTTCGGAGGGCCGGCCGGGAGGGATTTATACCAGTCCTAATTACTCGATCGATGTACTCAACGCGGTCGGGTCGGTAAAACGATTCCCCGAAGCAGACCCGAACCGCATCGGGATGTGGGGACATTCCATGGGCGGTTATATCACCCTGCGCTCGATGGTCGTCAGCAATGACATCAAAGCCGGCGTGATCTGGGCCGGGGTGGTGGCGCGCTACCCGGACCTCTTCACGCGCTGGAACCCGGGCGCGCGCGCCACTGCTGCATCTCGAGACTCCTGGGTTTACTCTCTTGAGCAGGCACATGGCTCCGTGGACCAAAACCCTGCATTTTGGAACTCGATCTCGGCCAACGCTTATCTAAATGACCTCGATGGACCGATCCAGTTACACCATGGCACCGGGGACACTGTTGTGCCGTGGGAGTTCTCTGAAATGCTTTACAACGAAATGCTTGCAGCGGACCAGGTTGTGGAGTTCTACACGTATGAAGGTGATAACCACAACATTTCAAACTACTTCGACCAGGCGATGCAGCGTACCATCGAGTTCTTCGACCGGTACCTGAAATCCGGCTGATTCCCCTCCTGGAGCAGGAGCGTCCTGCGGCAGCTATTAAAGCTCTTCTCATAATTCCACGCTAAAATGGGGAAATTACTTTAACAGTTCAGGGAAGCTCACGATGAAAAAAACAAGCTTTTACTGGTTCGTCCTCATTCTCTTATTGATCCTGAACGCCTGTGGGACAGCGAATCCCGGTGCACTTCAAAGCGAGCCGACGGCTGTCCCCTCCTCGACGGCGGACCCGCTGCCTACAGCGATCCCCACCGAGACATCCATCCCCTCGCCGGTTCCTACCGCGACGCCGATCCCCCACCCCCTGCAAATCGAGGCGATGCGCGCTCGCGAGTATCCCGGCAGCGATATCGTCATCGAGGCCGTCCTGGACCCCGGCGTGAACTACAATCGATACTACGTCTCGTACCTTTCTGAGGGTTTAAAAATCTACGCGCTGATGACAGTCCCGTTTGGGGAAAAACCGCCCTCCGGCTGGCCGGTCATCATCTTCAACCACGGCTTCATTCCGCCGGACGTCTACCGTACGACGGAAAGATACATTGCTTATGTAGATCTGATCGCGCGCAGCGGCTACATCGTCTTTCGCTCAGACTATCGCGGCCACGACCGGTCGGAAGGCGAGGCCAGCGGCGCATACAGCAGTCCCGATTACACCGTGGATGTGTTGAACGCAGTCGCTTCGATGAAGCGTTATCCCGATGCAGACCCGAACCGGATCGGCATGTGGGGCCACTCCATGGGCGGATATATTACCCTGCGCTCCATGGTCATCACGCAGGATATCAAAGCAGGTGTGATCTGGGCCGGGGTCGTCGTATCCTACCCGGACATGTTGACGCGCTGGCGCCGGGGGACAGGCACCTCCCCCACCCGAACGCCCTCGCCGCGCTCCTGGCGATTCTCACTCGCGCAGCAGTACGGCTCACCCGAAGAGAACCCTGAATTCTGGAACTCGATTTCGGCAAACTCGTATCTGGGAGATCTCTCGGGGCCGGTCCAGCTCCATCACGGTACGCTGGACGAAGATGTGCCCCTGGAGTTTTCGGAACTGTTGTTCTATGAAATACTCGAGGCAGAAAAATATGTTGAGCTGCACAAGTATGAAGGCGATAATCACAACATCTCCAATTATTTCGGCCAGGCCATGCAGCGCACGATCGAGTTTTTCGATCGCTTTGTCAAATAGCTCCAGCAGCGACCTCCACTTTCGTAAGACGTATCCTCATGGCAGCGCGTTTGGAGTAAAATGAGCGGGAGAGAGCACTTCAGCGCTGTCACATTGATTCCTGGTCGGTCGATGAGAACGCTGCAAACCTTCACTCAGCCGATCATGGAAGACCAGTCCGGCCCGGGTAGCGGGTTGCATCCCTACTGACACCAATCCCTGTGGAGGAATATCGCCATGGTATCAAACACTCAGCCCATTTCCGGATCGATCACAGAAGAGTCCGCCGCGGAAGCAGAGGCGCCAAAGGTTACGCCTATCTTGAAAATTGCCTGGGAACGCTACGCACAGCTCAACACACTGTCGAAAGTTCGCTCACGGGCTTTCAGACAATTACGCATCGGCATTGCCGTGCTGGGAATCCTTGCAACGTTCTTGGCGATAATCACCGAGGTCTTCTCCCCCGAGCAGCAACAGTTGGTGCAGGATGTTGTCAAGGTATTTTTCATCAGCGTACCGATCATTGCTTCTCTTCTGGCAACCCTGGGTGCCAGGGCATTCAGCAATGGCGACTGGCTCGTGACACGCGCGGCCGCAGAAGAGTATCTGAAAGAGATATACCTCTACCGGACCATTCACCAGAAAAAGAAGACCCGCCGGGACCATCTGGCAGAGCGAATGGATGAAATCCAAATCCAGCTATATCGCGGCCTGGGCGGGGAACTTGCATTCGAGCCGTACAAGGGGCGAGTTCCTCCCTACTATAAGCCTGAGGACCCCAACAGTGATAACGGCTATGATGATCTGGATGGAGACGAGTATTTTCGATTCAGACTCGACCATCAGCTGAAATGGCACCAAAGGAGGGTGAACGGATACAAGAGAGAACGAGGCGTTCTCACGTTTCTGGTTTTGGCTGCCGGTGGATTGGGAACGTTCTTCGCGGCCTGGGGCCAGCCTCTGAGCATCTGGGTCGCTCTGACCGCTTCCGTAACCGCCGCGCTGCTCGGCTGGCAGGAATTGCGGAATATCGATTCGGTCATCAAAAACTACAGCAA
>DASTFG010000010.1:0-10703 GCA_035708785.1 Anaerolineales bacterium | reverse complement strand
GTGCGAAGAGGACCTCCACATCATCCAGGGCCTCGCTCAGGTTCGCGGTGAGCGAGTCGACCAGTTCGGCAAACCCGGGCGGGACGCGTCCCGCGTCCAATTCTGCCTTGAGTTCGAGCACCCGCGGATGACGGGAGTCGGCGAGCGGGAGATGGATAAAGGGGATGCGCGCGTCCGTCTGCTCGCCGCGTCCTGCCACGACCCGGACCTGATGGCCAGCGTCCGCCATGAGCCGGGCATGGTGTCCCAGGACGCTTTCCACGCCCCCGACGACCGGCGGGGCCGCGTAGTGGAGGAGAGCCACCCTTGTCACTGAGACTTTTCCTGGGCGGCCTGGATGGCCAGGTTGATGAACACGGCCGAAGACCAGCCGAACATAGAGGCGGCTTTGGGCGGATTCTCGCCGGTGACAGGATCATAGTACTCGTAAATGTCGTCGTGGCAGCAGATCAAGTCCAGGGTACGCCGGCGCAGCTCGCGAGCCAGATCGGTGTATCCCGAACGCTGCAATCCCTCGATCAACAGATAGTTGACATTCACCCAGGTGGGTCCGCGCCACATGACATGTGGATCATACTTAGGATCATCCATCGCAACAGTTGGGATGGGATACCGAGACCAGAACTGGCGTTCGTCGGTAAGATGCGCGACCAGGCGGTCTGCAATCTCGGGCGGCATCTGGCCCGTAATGAGCGGGAACAGGTTAAAGGGCGTCCGGACGTTCACTCGGGACCCGTTCTTTCGGGCCCAGAAGAAGCCGCTCTCTGCATCCCAGGCCAGTTTGACCAGCCTCTGGGCCATGGCCTGGGCGCGTTCCCGCCAAAGCTTGGCATCGTCTTCTTTGCCGATGACTGTAGCGATTTTCGTGAGAGCTTCCTGTTGAAGATAAAGATAGGTGTTCAAATCAGGGGACTCGACCGGCGTGCCTTCATCCCATAGAGGGCTGTCGTCCAACCCCGATGAGTACGGATGGTGATACTCGCACAGACCGTTGCCATCTACATCGTTGTTGTCGAACCACCAGTTATTCCAGCGCACGATCGGCTCGTAGATCTCGTCCAGGAACTCGCGGTCGCCATCGTGCTCGTATAGCTTATAGGAAGCCCAGGCGATCAGCGGCGGCTTCGTCACGTCTGCCTCGATTGGGTGGTCGATATGCGTCACGGCGCCTTCGTCGTGGATGGCGTCGGGGATCATGCCGTCCTCTCGCTGGTGGTCCAGGACGATGCGGATCTGGTCGTGCGCCAGATGCTTCTCCACGTGGCGATAGGCCAGGGCATGGAAGAAAGCATCCCACTGCCAGACGCCGACATAGTGGATCATGGAGGGGGTCATGGCTTCGCGGGTCGTGTAGAAGCGGGTGGAGATCAGGCCGGCGCGCATGATCCACCAGGCGTAATAGTACTGGGCGCGGTATTCGTCATCCACCTGCGGCGCGGCGGCAAACCAGGCGTGCCAGCGCTGCACCGCATCGTCGATGGCTCTGGCAGGATCCGGGATATAGCGGTTGAAGCCCAGGCGCGGCGTGATATTCAACAGCAGTGTCTTGCCTCCCTCCGATGCATCCAGGTGCATATGGACGGACTGATTGTCTGCCCCAAAAGGGCTGGTGGCATGTGAAACGATGCGGGCGTTGGTCGTATAAGCGACATTGCGGCGGATATCGCCGGTCAGGCGCAGAACCCCGCCGCGGCGATCAGTCTGGATTTTATCCAGGTTGGCATTGAACTTAATTCCACACTCGGTCGCCGGCAAGGTGATCAATAAAGATTCGGGATCGAGAAAAGACAGGATAAACGTGCCGATACGAGTCTCGCAGTCAATGCGGTGCGGGTACGTCGTCAGGTTGAGCTTGAGCGGGTTGCCTTCCCCGTCGATAAAGACCCACTCGTCGATGAGGGGTGCACGATAACGATATGCGGCCAGCTGCCCTTCGCGCTTGAACCAGCGCTCCGCCAGCCGAACCGTAAAGTGCTGACCCGAATGAAATATCAGCAGTCGCGAGCCCCGCTCACTGAAAGGGATCTGATGTAAGTTGACGCGGTCCTGCAAGAGATTCAAATATTCTAAATTCGTACTCATTCCTCTTTCCTTAACCATAAAGTTTGAAATGGCTCGAGTACCAGACCATCGTTACTGGGATCGGCCACAGGCTGATCCGTAACCAGATCGATGAATTGGCTCGAAGATGAACCAGAAATATCCTTTGCATGAACTGTTGTGCTTTGGCGCCGGTCTGAAATATTATGCAGGCATAGCACCTGTTGGCTCTCATCCGGTGATGTGCGGAGTAAAGCAAAGACTGACTCTCCGAAGTCCAGCACCTGCTGCCTACCGTGCGGGTGAAAAGCGGAGGAACTCGCGCGCCCTCTCAGGAGCCGGGCATAACGGCGAAAGACCTGGTGACGCAAGGAAGCCTCATCGGCCAGTTCGGCCTCCAGCGCGACGAGATCGAATTTCTGGCGATTGATGGTGCGATTCCGCTCGGTCTGTTCGACACCGGCGTGCCAGCTGCGCGAGCCAAACAGGCTGTGAAAGTAAATGCCCGGAACACCGATCAGCGCGAGCATGATCGCCTGGGCAGCCATAAAACGATCGACCTGTGTGTTGAGGGGTTCCTCGGCGCGCGGGTCCGACAGCGCATCGAAATAATTGATATTCAATTCGTAAGGTATCTGCAGGCCGCCCGCATAATTCTTGTATGATACCAGGCCGCCGTGCCGGACGGCCTGCTCGATCAACGAATCAATTTGTGTATCTGACAATATGCCGCGGGCCGGGTTGATGCCGATCCCATCATGCGAGGCAAGAAAATTGAAGAAGGTAGTGCGGTCGGATGGCAGTTGTAGTCCGGCGGCCCATTGTGACAGAATCTGACTGTTCCCTGTATAGAGCGTGTGCAATACCAGCGGCGGCAAGGCAAAATTATAGACCATTTGTGCCTCGTCCGTGCCATCGCCGAAGTAGGAGATATTCTCACGGTGAGGGACATTCGTTTCCGTAATGAGCATCACGTGCGGCGCGACCGCATCCAGCACGGCCCGGAAGAGACGAATGATGCGGTGCGTCTGGGGCAGATGAATGCAGGACGTGCCGATATCCTTCCAGAGATATGCAATGGCATCCAGCCGGATGAAGTCCGCGCCCTGCGCGGTGTAAAACAGGAGTGTGTCGATGATCTCGAGCAGCACGTCCGGGTTCTGGAAATTGAGATCGACCTGGTCTTCGCTGAACGTCGTCCAAACCTGCTTTGGACCTGAGGGAGTATCGAATTCGGTCAATAATGGCAGTGCGCGCGGGCGGACGACCTGAGAAAGATCAGGGCCGCCTTCGACCACGATGAAGTAATCCCGGTATTGTGGATCATCCTTTAAGAAAGCCTGGAACCATTCATGCCGGGCAGAAGCGTGGTTGATCACGGCATCGAACATCAGCCGGAAATCGCCCTGTAAGGCAGAGATGTCCTCCCAATCTCCCAGCGCTGGGTCCACTTTCCGATAATCCTTCACCGAGAAGCCGTCGTCGGAGGTCCATGGGTAGAACGGCAGAATATGGATCCCGTTTACCACGCCGCTCAGGTAACGGCTGCAAAACGCGCTCAGTGCTCGCAGTGGCTTTTCGCCAGACTTCTGCACCTGATCCCCGTACGTGATCAGGATAGAATCCTGCTCGGTCAACTCGCCTCCACGTTTGGGGATGCGTGTGCGATACTTTGCCATGATTTCCTGAAGGCGATCCAATAATTGCGGCCCGCCCTCCGCTCCATAGAGGAAGATAAGATGGGAGAGTAGATCCGTCATTTTGATTTCCTGGCAAGAAATCGATCGAGGGGTGAGGAGCGTACCGGAAAGATGCCCTGCTGTGTGGAGCGTAACTCCTCCACGGTAAAGAATGCCTTGGGATGAAAGTCCTGGATGAGATGCACCACGCGTGAAAGTTCCTTTCTCATCACGACCGTGTAGATGAGCCTGACCGGACCGCTGGCGCCGTGGCCATTCACATACGTCACGCCGTATCCCTCTGCGCTCAAGCGGTCGGCCAGAGATGTCCCGTCCTGAGGAAGGATGATACGTATGACCAGTGTGCCGATAGCCAGTTTCTCCTCGATGAGCATGCCGGCATAGTTGCCCACCGCAAACCCGGCTGCATAGGCAAGGTAGGCGGCGATGCTCTGCGCGCCGCGCACGATCTGGGATACGACCGTGATCCAGATCAGGACTTCCACAAAACCGAGCAGGGGAGCCAGGTACTTCCTGCCCCGCGAAAGAAAGATGATGCGGACTGTCCCTAAAGTTACATCGATGAAACGCGCCAGGAAGACAATCAAAGGCAGGATCAGCCAGTTTAACCAGTCCAACGTTTCCATCTTTCGGATTATAAACTGCGGCTATTGCCCATTGTAGGAAGGATCCACTGGTCATCGTAGAAGCCACGCAGGACGCGGTAGTAATACAAGGCTTCTTTATTCTGCAGATTGTAGTCCCAATCCTCTTTCAAACGCTGCCGTTCAGAGGAGAACTCCTGGTCTGAAATCTCTGCGACCGCCTGCTGCAGGATCAGCTCGGAAGACCCCGCCCCTTTTGAGAATTTTGCCTTGGGACGATCGACGATCTCCTGCGGGAGCTCATCGGAGAAGGACTGGCGTAACAACGCTTTGGACACTCTGCCGTTGTGCAGTTTCCAGTCGGCGGGCAGCCCCATTGCGAGCGAGATATTACCGATGTCCAGGAAAGGCACCCGGGCCTCCAAACCAAACGCCATGGACATGCGGTCGGCACGCTGGAGGTTGGTGTTGTGAAGCGCGTTTGTGATGTGGATCATCTCATCCTGTAGCTCATCCGGCGTCTCATACCGGGCGAGGTAGTCGTATCCTGCATAGACCTCGTCTGCGCCCTCGCCGGTGAGGAAGACCTTGACATGATCTGCCGCTAGTTTTGCCAGGAAGTAGTTCGGGATAGCGCTCCGGACGAGGGCCGGATCGAATGATTCGAGATGGTACAAGACATCCGGCAGCGCTTCGAGCATTTCCTGCGCCGTGTATATATACTCATGATGGATCGTATCCAGATACCCGGACATCCGCCGCGCGGCCGCAAGGTCAGGGCTGCCCTCCACGCCGACTGCGAAGGAATGCAGCTGCTGGCTTTCCTCCCGCGCCAAAGCTGTCACGATACTGCTGTCCAGGCCGCCGCTCAAACTGACGCCGACAGGCACATCGGCAAGCAGACGCTTATGTACCGCATCGCGCAGCGCCGATCTGATGGCCGGCAGTGCATCGTGCTCGGCTCCATTAAACGGGCGGATCGTTTCCTCGAGCTGGTAGTATTGATGCCAACCCAGCCGTGAGTGATACCAGTGTCCCGCCGGGAATTCCTTTATGCTTTCCACCTGTCCGACGAGTGCTTTGATCTCGGAGGCAAAAAAGAAATGTTTTCCGCCTTTGCTTGTACCGTAGTAGAGCGGCTTGATCCCGAGCGGATCGCGGGCCAGGAGCAATTCGTCTTTATGCTGAACCGCAAACGCAAACATGCCGTCCAGCAGTTTTACACACGCCGGGCCAAATTTACGATACAAATGAATGATTACCTCTGTATCTGAATGCGTCTTCGCGCGCAAATTGGGAAGATGCCGGCGCTTTAATTCTCTGTAGTTATAGATCTCGCCATTGAAGACGATCGACGTATCCCGATACGCCATCGGCTGGTGCCCTCCTTCTATATCCAGGATGGCGAGGCGTGTGTGCCCCAGTGTTCCGTTTGAAATATCCATGACACCCTGGCCATCAGGCCCACGGTGCAGGATGTTTTTTACCATGCTTTTGACCACTTGATTTGCCGGCCCTTGGAAGACCCCAGCGATTCCACACATCGAATTTCTCCTTTCAAATTTACAGAATGTAAAGCCCAAAGATCATAAAGGGCGGCACATCAATCGATCTTTCCTTCCTGAACGAAGCGCGTCAGCTCGCTGACACTCCACTGCTCGAGCCCGAGCTTTTCCACGGTCCGGCCGCGCCGCCAGTAATCCGTGTGGTGGATGATGCTGGCGATCCGGATCATACTTTCCATGCCATTCACCGACACGCCGTAACGCTTCCCCAGGGATGCAATCGGAACCAGGCTCATCGGCACATCTTCGAAGAGATACCTGTGATGGAGCGTCGAGGGCGCCTTGATCCCATAGTATCCCGGCTGGTTGTGGATGGCATCGTGCAGATTTCCACCATCCGTGTTATAGGCCAGCTTAAGCCACTCCAGCGCGGTGCGGGCACGCAGGCCCAGCGCGGAGGCGACAGTGACTCGTTCCCGGTCGAGCACTTCGAGCATGCGCGCCACGGAAGGCGTCACGCCATCGATATAGAACTGGTAATCGCCGTGCGTGGCTTCGATCCAGCCCATGTTGAGCAGGGTCAGGGCCGGGTGGAAGATCGCGCCCATATTGTTCATGCCCGTGTTGAGAACGTCCACGCCGTCGATGAACTGCGGGTAGGCTTCACAGATGGCATCCAAAACCTGTTGTGTGCGCCTGGCGGGCAGGGCTGCCAGGGGAACAGCCTCCTTGATCCGGAAGATGCGTGCCTGGGCCGGTCCGTCCGAGCGCGAGGCATAGATGAACGTCTCGGCCTCGGCCACGGTCACATCTGCCTTGCAGCCGCTCTCGCGCATCACCTTGACGAATTCCAACGCGCCGCAGGTGCGGCCGGGGTGCAAGACGACGATCTGGCCGCTCTTCAGATGGGGCGCGGCTGCTCTGGCAATATCCGCATGGGCGGAGGATGGCAACACCACCATGATCACGTCCGCTTTTTTGATCGCCTCTCCTATGTGGGAGGTGACCACTGCAAGTCCTCCAAATCCATGCGGTCCCCCTTCGGTGCTTTCCAGTTCGATCCCGCCGCGCTTTTTGATGATCTCTACGTGGTCGGCTGTGCGATTGAACAGCGAGACTGAAAAGCCCATCAGGGCCAGGTGTGCGGCCATTGCCTTCCCACCGTGGCCTGCGCCGATGACGGCAAAGTTTTTCGTCATTGATACCTCCTTGATTAAGTGAGTTTTGACAGGCGCTTTTTTTCTCTGATCGTCTTTCCTTTAGAATCAACAGCCACACTGGCGCCATTGATGATGCTGGTCCGGACGGCTCCGCGCCCAAACGGGTTGTTGCGCAGCTGCGGCGCGTCCATCAGACCGGATGTGACGGCCCGCGCCAAGGTTGCTGAGTCCGTGAGCGGATCCTCCACTTGGGATTTTGCGAGGTCCGAGATGGCTTTCAGCAAAAGAGTTGCTTCTTTCACCAGCTCCTTTCTCCTCTTTGTGATCGCCAGGTCGGCCGTCATATCCGGTGCACCGCGCACAGCATTCTCGATAGCGCGGCGGGCGATCTTGCTGGCTTCGATGACGTCCTCTGCCGTCGCGGCGTGGTGCGCCTCAGTGTGCCCGACGATATGGATGATGTGCGGCTTAACCGCCATCTGCAGATAAATGCCTGCAGCGAGATGGCCGCGCGCCATATCCGGGTCGAGCGGATGGCTCAACAAACCCGTGCGCGTCTGCTTCCAAATTTTGAAGTCCTGCCTCTCAAGAGGCATGATCATATCCATCACAGCCAGCATCTTTGCCAAATCCATCGCATCCGACAAACCCGGCGGGCTGTTGAACATGAGCTGGGCAATATAATCCTTCACACCAAAAGCGCGCGCGTTGTATGCCGAAAGATAGGCCGATACGACAAACACGACATCCGGCGCGTCACGCATCCCCCAATGGTGCGGCTCATTCAGCTCGACAGGGATATTATGTGCGCCATACCACTTCATTACACTTTGATGCTCACGGATCGAACCCTCCAGATCCCAAGGTCCGCGCCCATCCATTTGATTGAACCAGAAGAGCGGGATCGCACACCAGGCAATGTTGATCGTCTCCACATACATTTCGGCCAGACGGATGAAATCATCCGTCCCGGAATATGTTCGCAGCAATGGGAAGTTGCCGCGCCGGCTCGCGGCATAGAGGGCGCGGTAATCCCCTGCCGACCGGACAGGCACGCCGCCTGCGCCCTTGCGCCGGGGATCCTGCCGTTCGGGATGATAGAAGTTTTCCTGCGCGTCCTGGTCGATGCCCAGCGAGATCACGTCCAGCGCCTGCGCGTCTGCGATCTTTGCAATCCCATCCAAGGTGGCTTCCATAGTAGGCAAGCCAAAGTGATGGCGCAGGATCGGATACGGAGATTTCCACATGATACGTTCCACTGTGGATTGCGGGTAATCCGCCTCGCTCAATGCCTCGGCCTGCTGGCCTTTTAAATAGGCAAGGACTGCCTCCGGTGGCTCGCTTCCGTCGAAGAGGCGCTCGAAGAACCCGATCTCCCGGGCGCGCGCCACGACAGGCGGGGTCCCGCCAAATGCAAAGCGAACGCCGCGCTCATGCAGGTCGGAGGCGGCTTCGGCAAACTGGCCGAGCAATCGTTCGCCGGTCTCCGGCGTGAGCCGGTACGATACGCCGATCATCTGGGCGCCCTCGCGCTGCGCGGCAGAGATCATCTCATCCACCGAAACGGCGGGGCCGAGGAACACGGTGCGCCACCCCGCCGATTCCGCGAGACGCAAAAAATTCGTCACGCCTGCCACGTGAACACATTCGCCCAATGCGCCGGCAACAACGGTTTTTGTCCTTTGATTCATACTAAACAATTCTCCTTTCTTTTCTTCCCCCCTCAGCCCCGAATCCTACCCCCAATTTTTATACCATAAAAAACGCACTTTTATAACGAAATTGCCGATAGGAAGGTTACAAATAACTCTTGTGCCTGACTTATACTTATAAGGAAACAATAACCGGTTCTGGGTCCGTGACCATAATGGATTTGCCGTTTGCAAAGACAACCTCTGTCTGCTCCAATCCCCGGATCACTTTTAGCCCTCTGTAACCGATGGTTACATCCCATGGGAAGGGGTTTGTGCCTTCCAGCCTTACGCGCGTGTTAGAGAGGACTTCGACGCCGAGCACCCGCAGAAACAAGCCGACGGGGGCCAGCCCGCTCAACGCGTTGCGCTCGCCAATGCCGGTCCCGTTCTCGGCGTGATAGCGCGCATAGAACGCATGGTTCTGTTTCAGGTTCTGGATGATGCCAGTCATCACGTGCGCGAGCAGCCGGGCTGCCTCCGGGCGGAAGCCGTATCTCAGCAGGCCTTCACAGATGAAGGAATTCCAGGGTGTGTGAACGGCTTGTGAAACGGATTCAGCTTCCGGCTTGGCCTGTCTGGAGCTTGCGCTTTCCGGCGTCTGCAGAGATGGGGACAGAGATGGACAGGCCGGTGCGCCGAACGGTCGCAAGAATCGTTGTGCATCCAGCAGCGCCCGCCCGACGATCGTCTGGGCACGCTGATCATCGGGAATCCCCGCCCAGAGCGGCGTGAAAAGCGTGTGATCCTCCAGCGAAAGATCCAGCGTGCTGATGACCACGGTATCTTCATCGCTCAGACCACGCACCGAAACCTTGGCAAGCTTTGTGTATACCTTCTGCGTCGTGAATACGAGGCCGCCGTTGTGCCATTGGAAATCGCTCCCGGCAACAGCGTCGTCGGAAGGTTTGCTTGCAAACGAATGCAGGCGGATCTGCGGCCGCTTCGAAGCAGGGCTTTCTGTTTGCACCTGGACCAACAGGCGGACCGGCTGCTCGAACGTGAGCTTCGGCGTGACGGTGCCCGGGCCCTTTTGCCTGACCAATACTTTGCCTGTCAGGCTCAAGCCCGTTTCGCGGTCGCGATAGCGGTACAAGCCTGTGCGAGGCTGCCACGCTGATTCAACCGACTCACGTAGCCGCGCAGCCTGCTCATGGAGCAGGGTCAGCGAGTCGTGCCGGTCGAGCTGCTCTGCCATTTTGATCAGGCAGGCGGCCTCGTGATATAACATCCCCTCGAGCGCCGGGCTGTGGACCTGGGTGATATCCACGCCCAGAGACCATTCGTGCCACGCATCGAATAAGGGGTTGTCTTCAAAGCCGGTCTGGAGGATGTGCTTCCACTGCGGCAGCCCGTCGCGGTCTGGATCGTATTCGGGAGAGAACCACACCCAGAAGAATTTCAGCAGTTTCGGAAAGATTTCCTCGAGGAAATTTTGATCCCCGGAACGCTCATACAGCTTCCATGCGAGGGCGGAAAGCAGCGGCGCGGCAAGATAATGACCGCGCTGGCCCGCTACCCCGGGTTTGCCGTCTATCCAGCCCTCCTCGGTCTGTATGGCGAGGAAATTCCGGAGCAGGTCTTGCACGGTCGGGGAGGTGGGCAGCACGCTGGAGAGATAATAGGCATCGAACGGCGTTTGCCCGCTCCATGAGGCGGGATAATCTGTCCCATCGCCTTTAGGCGAATACCCGTGATCCGGTCCGCGTGCGGTAACGATCGACGAGCATGGCAGGTGCGTGTCTGGAGGGAAAAGCAATCCAAACGCTGCGCTCTGGCTAAGCGCCAGCGCCGCGTCCCAGTCCTTATCCCCCGTGCGGATGTCGATCGTCTGGCCAGCATTGAGCAGCTCGAGGCGGGCGCCTTCTGCCTCCCAGGGGCGCGCGGCGATCTGGCGGGCCAGATCGAACGAGGCTTGCAGCGAATCCATGGCAGCCTGCGCCCACGTGAGCTGGCGCGCCCCGCCGGGGCCCAGGTCGAGGTCTAGAAAGATCGAGGGATAGGGTCCGGAACTGTGTGCGGG
>DASTFG010000009.1:0-7936 GCA_035708785.1 Anaerolineales bacterium | reverse complement strand
GCAGCTTTCTCTGGAGAAATTGCTGACCCCCGATTGCCATACGATCGAAGCACTGGCCAGCTTTCTCGATATCCCCAAAGAGAGGACTGCCAAAGCCCTGATGTACACGCGCCTCAATGACGGTCGATTTATCTTCGTCGTAATCCGTGGAGACATGCAGCTCGGCGAAGCGAAGCTCAAGCAACGGGTCGGGGATGTCCGCCCGGCCACCGTCGAAGAGATCGAAGCATCGGGCGCCGCGCCAGGATACGCATCCCCGATCGGGTTGAGAGATGCGTTGATCGTCGTAGACGATTTGATCCCGCATTCACAAAATCTGGTGGCAGGTGCGAATGAGACAGGCTGCCACCTGAAGAATACAAACTATGGGCGCGATTACACCGCGGAAATTGTGACCGATCTGGTCCAGGCCAAAGCGGGAGATATCTGCTCGAACTGTGGAAGTTCCCTCTCTGTGCTATCGGCCAGCAGTTTGGCTACCCGCAGCGACTATGATTTTGAAAATATTCTGTTTGCTCTTGCCGAAACTCACCACGATGAAAAAGGACTGACGTTTCCCCATCCTGCTGCGCCGTTTGATGTGTATCTCATGCACATCCCTGGCCGTGAAATGGACACGCGTCTGGAGGCGGAAGAGATTTACAGCATACTGCAGAGTAAAGGCATCAAGGTTCTATTCGATGATCGGGAGGAACGAGCCGGGGTCAAGTTCAACGACGCGGATTTGATCGGCTGCCCCGTTCGGGTGACGATCGGAGAAAAAGGTCTCAAACAGGGAATGGTAGAATTAAACAAGAGAGCTCTGAAAGAGCTAAAACTCGTTCCCATCCAACAACTTGCTGCCAGCCTTGCTGAGAAGGATCGATTTTCGATCCATTCAAACTGAAAACCCCGGTTCGTCGCTCTCAGACCAACCGGGCAGCTGATCGAAAATGATCAACGCTAAACTCGGACACTTCCCCCCGGCCAAGCGATTCGGCCTGATCGTACACGGGATCATTATCCTCGTGTTGACCGGTTTGTCCACATGGAGCTTCCTCAATCTCGCCCGCACCCAGATCGGCCCCATGTTTGTGAATTATCTACTGGTTGGGATCCTCGCCTTCGCGCCGATCCCCCTTCTGGCTTATCGGGCTTATGCCCTCCTGCGCGCGGATTACTACATCGACCGCGACAGTCTCGCAATGCAGTGGGGATTGCGCGTGGAAGATATTCCTCTGACGGATGTGGAATGGGTGCGCCCCGCCTCCGACCTGACTCATCCGCTGGCGCTCCCCCGTTTTCGCCTGCCTGGGGCGGTACTTGGGACCCGCCGTCATCCGGATTTGGGCCCCGTCGAATTCATCGCATCGAACTCCAGGAATATCATCCTGGTCGCGACCGCAAAACGCGTCTTTGCGATTTCCCCCAAGGACGCAAATTCGCTCATCCGGACTTTCGCACGCGCCACCGAAATGGGCAGCCTGCTCCCGGCAGAGCCGAAGTCGGTGTATCCATCGTTCGTCGTCACACAGGCATGGGATCGCCCGCTGGTGCGCTTCATGTGGATCAGCGGATTGCTCCTGAACATTGGGCTGGTCATCTGGGTGGGATTGCTCATTCCATCACTCGGCCAGATTTCTCTAGGGTTCGATCCGTTTGGTGCGCCGCAGGATCCCGTCCCTTCTATTCGCCTGATCTTGCTGCCTCTCTTGAGCGGATTACTCTTTATTACCGGCTGGGGCGCGGGACTTTACTTCTATCGCTGGGATATGCAGCGCATGCTTGCAATTGTCATCTGGATATCGAGCGCATTAAGCGCGCTTTTCTTCCTGATTGCTATATTGTTCATCGTGACTGCGCCCGTCTAAATGCAACTCCTACTCGGCCTTATCCTTGCGGTCAGCGTTGCCTATCTTGCCTATCGCGCCCGCAGCCTCGATAAAAGTGGGGCGTTCGCGGCAGCGCTTATTGGCACGGTTATCTTCGGCCTTGGCGGCTTGGGATGGGCCATTCTCCTGCTGATCTTCTTCCTGACATCATCTGGGCTAAGTCGGGCATTCAGAAAAAATAAGCAGGGTCTCGACGAAAAGTTTTCAAAGGGGCATGAGCGCGATGCAGGCCAGGTCTTTGGCAATGGGGGGATCGCAGCGCTCTTTGCCGCGCTGCACGCGTTTTACCCCGAATCGATCCTCCCCTGGATCGGCTTCGCCGCCTCGCTGGCCGCGGTCAATGCGGATACGTGGGCGACTGAACTCGGAGTTCTAAATCCGAGTCCGCCGCGCCTGATTACGGACCTGAGAAGACGCGTCGAAAAAGGGACCTCGGGCGGGATCTCGTTATGGGGAACGATTGCCTCCCTTTTGGGTTCGGCCGCCATCGCACTGCCCGCCGTCTTGATTTCCCCCGCCGATACACCGACCACCAATCATTTTTCACTGATTACTGCTGCGGGCCTCGCCGGCTCCCTCTTCGACTCCTTCCTCGGCGCGACTGTACAGGCGATGTATTACTGCCCGACTGATCAAAAAGAGACCGAGAAGCACCCTCTCCACACCTGCGGCGCAGAGACTGTACACATCCGCGGCTGGAAGTGGCTGAACAACGACTGGGTCAACTTTGCCTGCGGCTCGTTTGGCAGTTTCATCGCGTTGATGGGAACTCTAGTTTTGTAATCGCTAAGTCTTTTGCCAAGGAGAACCATTTGTCCAGAGTATTCCGATATTTTCTCCTCGCGCTCGGCATGTTCATGGGCCTTCCGCTCATTCCTTTATTATTCCTCATCCCAAAAACGCCCGTTTCCTTGGTTGGGATCAATTATTTGCTCAGTTATTTCCTTATTGTGATTGGTCTGGTCTGTGCTGCCTGGTGGCCGAATCGTTCGTTAGGATTCGTTCTGGCTGGAAGCCTCATTGCCTTGGCGACCATCGCAGTCCGGACAATGTTTCCACCCTCGGGCACACATATGAACAGGATTAATCCTCATTTCAGGTGCAGATCCACATGCGACGATTACAGAATTGCCTGTTCTGCTATTGCACGGAAGAAATGATGAGCGAATTCCCGTCTCACTGATGGAAGAATATGCTTCCGCGGCTGCAGCGAACGTCACCTATCGATTGTTTGAAGGCGATCACTTCCTGCTCCTCAAACAAGCTAATGAAGTACAAGAAGTGATCGTCGAGTGGTTGAGTCATCAGGAGGTGAGCGTAGAGAGGAAATAACTAGAAATGCTCTTGAGATGAGCTCCATGTGCATATTGATGGGAAAACGACAGGGACACCACTTTACGCGCTGTCCCTGTTTCAATTACTAATTACCAGTTACAAATTACCTCCGTTAATCCCCTTCCGCCTTCCTACTCACCGACTGACTCGGCTTGCGATTGAACAACTTCCACAAAGCCCAGAGGATGAGCGCGGGCGGCAGGACGAGGGGCAGAATGACCACGACCAGCCAGATGAGGAAGTTCGCGATCCCCTGGTAGGCGACCGTCACTGTGCCCTTCGCCTCCTGGAAGGTATCCTCAGGCTTCCACGGGATGGGCGTGGGGGTGGGACTCGGGGTAGCGGTCGGTGTGGGTGTCAGGACCGGGAATTCAGGCTCCAGGTTGATGGTGATTGTCGAGTAGGACGAGCGGTCGGAGAGGTAGTTCATCCGTCCTTTGATTTGCTCGATCTGGGCCTCGATGTTGGCCAGCTCCTGATTGATGCGCAGGGCTTCGTCTACAGTTTTGGCATCGGTCAGGAATTCCTTAATACGAGCGCGGGTCGCTTCGAGGTTAACGAGCTGCGACTGCAGGTCCACGTACTGCTCGGTGACATCGTCGCCGGAGGCATTCTCGTCCATCACGCGGACTGCCAGGTCCCGGAGACGCACCAGGGCGCGCTCGAACTGCTCCACGGGGATGCCAACCGTAATGGTTGCATATTTCAGATTATTGCCGTAATAATCCTGGTACCAAACCCGCGAGCTGACAATGTACCCGCCCACATCTCCCACGATTTGGGTGGCACGGTCGATGGCCACATCGGTGTCCTGGACCATCAGGCGAATATCTGCATGTTTTATGATCATACGGTTGGAACGTTCGATCACCGTCAAGTCCCCCGATCCGTCTGCAATCTCAAAAGCGGAGCCGGTGGGAAGAGGTATCAATTCCTGCGCAGCTTGCCCCAAAGATTCTTCGACAGGCGAAGCAGGCTCGGCCGCGGGCGCTTCGGTGGCGGCCGGCGCTTCATAGACAGGCGGAGCTTCGGTCGGCGCAGCAGAAGGAGCGCATGCGCCCAACACGAGTACGGCCACGACGAACAGGGATGCGAATAGAGTGGATCGAGTTTTCATCTTATCCTCCGGGTGAACAGATTTTTAATTCGGCGTTAATGCAATGACGAGGAGTAAAAAATAAAGTTCCCGAGAAGTACAACGGCAGTCGAAATTCATGATGAGTCCTCTGCAAATCGTTTGGGATATCTCCTCGATTTCAGCAGAGCTTTTGTTACATCGATTCTTCGAACGCGATAATGGCCTCTTCGGGCCAGCCATCTCTCACAGACTTTAGGACCAATTTCGCAACATCGGCCGGAAATACTTTTTCCCGCCAGGACAGCTCTTCGAGAGGCATCCAGACGGGGAGGTATTTGATTACATCCTGATTATCGGCGTCAGGGTTTGTGAACTCTGGGCCTGTTCCCGTTCCAAAATTCCCCCCCGTTTGTTCCACCAGGAAATAGATTTGGCGGCTCTTCGATCCGAGGTAGACCTCGACGACTTTCTGCTTTATCACAACCTTGACGCCCAACTCCTCCATCGCTTCACGGATGGCGGCCTGCTCGGGCGACTCACCCTCGTCCACGCCCCCGCCGGGAAAGACGAAATAATGCAGATCGCCGCGGTGGCGTTCGATCAGCGCGACTTTGTGATCTTTGATAAGAACGATGCCAGCGCGAACTCGCATAAAGTCTCCTGAAGACTAAGTGTGATCAGCTCAAGTTGTGTTGCGATCGTCAAGATATGGGCGAGTCAGAAGAGGTAACTCGATCTGAGGACTCGACAATCCGGTTCAAGCGATAAAGCGCAAAAAAGAATGTACTGACATGCAGAGACTGCAGGAGCTCGCCATTTTTTACCATAAGAATAACTTGATCTAGAGGAAAGGGAAAGACTTCGATCTCTTCGGTTTCGTCTAGAGATTGATCACCAACATGCTCAACATCCAACGCAAGATAGGCATACATCAGATTTGTATGACTGGCCGGGTTTGGAGAAACTCTGCCAACCTCAACAATGTTGTCACTGGTATAGCCGGTTTCTTCGAGCAATTCTCGTTTGGCAGCCACGATCGGCTCCTCTCCTTCTCCGACAGCACCGCCGGGCAACTCCAAGAGGATCTTTCCGGCCCCATGACGATACTGTTTGATCAATAACACTTCCTGCTGCTTGGTCAAGGCAACGATTGTGACCCATGTTCCGTATTCAAGAATAAGAGGCTCAAGGATCTTTCCATCTGAAGTCTCACAAGTATCGATTCGAACATTGTTCCGAAGATAATTTGATTTTAGAATCTTCCAGGGGCTGATTGGCATAAGATTTCCTTGGTGAAGACTCGAGTATCTTTGATTTAGACTTTTACCTTTGAACCACCTGATCGTAACGACTCCACCGCTGCGAATGTGGACCGGGTCACGCCAACCAAGTGTTCATAGGGGATCGGCGGTTCACCACCTTCGCGTATGGCATTGGCAAAGGCCTTCCATTCTCCCACCCAGCCCTTATCCTGCACCGGCAGTCTTTCCCCCTTCTTCTTTCCATCTTTTATCATTTGCAGGACTCTAAAATCATCCAACACTGCCACACTTCCCTCACAAAACACCTCGACGCGCTCCTTGGGAAAGGTTTTATCGCCATTGGCGAGATAGTCCACGACGCCGAGAGAGCCATCAGGAAATGTAAACGTCATGGAAATATTGTCTTCGCGATACTTACCCCGATCAGGCAAAGCGTGCGCTCTCACTGAGATGGGCGCCGCGCCGACGAGGTAGCTGATGAAGTCCACGAAGTGACAGGCTTCGCCAATGATCCGTCCGCCGCCAATATCGGGATCCTGCGTCCAGTGGTCGAGGGGAATAGTTCCGGCGTTGACGCGATAATGGATGTATATGGCTTCGGTGCGATCTGCATAAAAAGTGAAAAGTTGCCGGGCAAGAGGGGAAAATCTCCGATTGAAACCGACAGTCAACAGTGATTGATTATGCTCCCTTAGGTGTTGGCTGATCGCTGAAAGCTGAACGTTATTAATTGCAAGAGGCTTTTCAACAAATACATGCTTGCCGGCATGCAAGGCTTTTACGGCCAGATCGGCATGTGAGTCGTGACGCGTGAGGATCGCAACCGTATTGATGTTTGGGTCGCCGATGATTTCATTATTCACTGAAGTTGCATAGTTGAAACCGAATTTCTTGCCTGCATGCTGCGCATGGAGCCCGCCCGAAGAAGCAATTCCGACTAGCTCAATCTCGCCTGCCTTTTTGATGGCGGGAAGCAGGACGGAGGTGGCGAACATGCCTGCACCGAGAACGCCCAGTTTTACAGAAGTATTTTTCAGTGCTTTGGAAAGTGGAAAGTGGACAGCTCTACTTTCCACTTTCCACTCACTATTGGGATAAGTAAGCAAGACTCCCAAAAACGGTTCCTTGTTTTTCCCTGTAATCACATCATATGCTTTTGTTGCTTCTTCAATCGGAAAACGGTGGGTGATAAGCGGCTGCACTTTCAGCTTCCCGCTTGCCATCAAATCAATGACGGCTTCGAAGTTGCGGCCTTCTGTCCAGCGCACATAACCAAGCGGATAATCGCTGCCCTGCTCTTCGTAGGATCGGTCATAGCGGCCGGGTCCATACGAGCGCGAGTTGACAAAAGAAATTTCCTTTTCGTAATAGACCTTGCGCGGAAAGGCGAGCCCCACAGCGCCTGTGGCAACGACGCGGGCGCGGTCGCGGGCGAGGGTCCCTGCCAGCTCGACAGGATCATTCGACTGCGTATCGGCGCAGATCAGGATCGCGTCGAAGCCGCGGTTGGCGGTAAACGAGGCAGAGGAGACAACAGCCTCTTCGCGGCGCACAGCTTCTAATCCGAGAGAGGCCGCGAGTGCGATCCGGTCGGGATCAATATCGATGCCCAGCACCTTGCAGCCCGCCGCGGACGCAATCTGCGCTGTCAACAGTCCCAATAACCCCAGGCCAATGACCGCAACCGTCTCGCCGATCTGAGGCTCGGCCAGTCGAAAACCATGCAACGCGATCGCGCCGAGGGTCGTGAAGGCGGCGGATTCGAAATCCACATCTTTTGGAAGAGGCGTGAGCAGGTTGCGCGGCACAACGTTATATTCGGCGTGGACGGCATATCCCGCGCCCGAGCATGCGACCCGCTGACCGACTTGGAATCCATGCATATCGTTTCCAAGCGCGACGATCGTTCCTGCCGAGGAATACCCTAGCGCCATCGGCTGGTCGAGGCGGCCGAACGCGGCCCGGGCCGTGCTGACCAAACCTTCCCGGCGCGCTTTGTCCACCACCTGGTTGACCAGGTCTGGACGTGAACGCGCTTTGCCGACGAGGCTCTTCTCCGAAAACTCGACCACCATGCGCTCAGTCCCGGCGGAGACCAGGCTTGCCTCCGTTTTGACCAGCGCCTGCCCCTCGCCCGGGTTCGGGATAGGCACCTCCTCAACTGTGGATTTTCCGTTTTTGATGTTCTGGAGGAGCTGTTTCATTGTAAATTCATCCTAAGAAGCCAATCGAGTATACCCTAAGAACCTGCGGTGATATACTTCACAAAGCCTCACGCTCAGATTTTTCGTGCTGCACAGAGGCAACTTAAGTCGCTACGACCATTTTCCATTTAGGAGTCTCCCGTGGCTGACCCCCGCGTCGTCAAATTCGCAAAAGTTTTGGTGGAA
>DASTFG010000008.1:0-2027 GCA_035708785.1 Anaerolineales bacterium | reverse complement strand
CCCGCGAGTGCGCGCAGGAACATGCCGACAAGCTCACCCAGCGCTACACGGACAAACGATACTTCTATGGCGATATCTATCCCGTGGCGCAAAGGCAAAAGGAAACACGGGTGATCGTCAAGATCCGGCCGCGCAAGGTCTCCCTCGATGCGATCTTCAGATAGATGATCTTTTCCAAGATTCATAAGCCCTCGCGGTAATGCCAGAGGGGAGCATGGCTGGGGAGCCCTGAAAAGGCGAAAGCCGCGGACCTGATCGCCCCGGATTCGAATCCGCTCGATGAGCTGCGCCTGCTTGCGGACAAAAACACTTGCAGCTTGCCATGCAGGTTCGCTGCAAAGGCTTGTGCCGCGCCCGGAAATCGGAATATACTGGGAAATGTGATCGGGCTGGCTCTTTTAGCAGGTAAGTGGTCTGTGGCAGGACCATGAGAAAAATCATTCCCCGAGTTCAATGGTGCTTCTTCCTACTGGTGAGCATCATGGTTGGAAGTTGTGGACCGGATCAGACGCAGGCTGCATCCACCATGGAGCAGGATGCATTTACCCGGGCGCGCCTCGAGCTGGTCGAAAGGCACATTCAGGGGGCCGGCATCACGGATGAAGATGTCCTGCGGGCGATGCGGGACGTGCCCCGCCACGAATTTGTGCCGGCCGAGTACCTGGACCAGGCGTATGACAATCACCCACTTCCGATTGGATACGGCCAGACCATCTCTCAACCGTACATCGTTGCCTGGATGACCGAGCTGCTCGAGCTCCAGCCTGGTGAGAAGGTGCTTGAGATCGGAACCGGTTCGGGGTACCAGGCGGCGGTCCTGGCGGAATTAGGCTATGTGGAGGTTTACTCCATCGAGATCGTGCCGGAGCTGGCCGAAACGGCTGGGACACGCCTGAAGGATCTGGGATATACGGATGTACAGGTCAAACAGGGGGATGGCTACTTTGGCTGGCCGGAATATGCCCCCTTCGATGCCATTATCGTCACGGCTGCACCTGACCATCTGCCTGCCCCGCTTGCCGAACAAGTGGCGGAAGGCGGGCGGATCGTCATCCCCATTGGTCCTGCGGGTTTGTATCAGACCTTATGGAAGTTCGTCAAGGACGGTGGCGAATTGACAGCCTACAGCATGGGCGGCGTAGCTTTCGTCCCCTTTACGGGGCCGGGTGTGGAAGGCCAGCAGCCCACGCCCGGACCGTAGCCCAGGCTCCGGCATAACACAGCGCGCCGAGTACGAGCACCCAGTTGAAGCCAAATGTCAGCGCCAGCAGGGCGGACAGGATGGATGCGACCACGGAGGAGGCGCCGTTCACAGCCCAGACCCAGGCGATCTGGCCATCCTGCACGGCACTCCCCGAGGGAGCTTGGCTCTGCCTCATTAAGCGAATCCCTCCCGGGAAAGGGACACCCATCAGCACGCCAGGCGGCGCAAGGCTGAGGGCGGTCAGCCCCATCCGGATGGCAAGGGGCAGTCCAAGGGTCGCTGAAAAGAGACCGGGCAGCAAGAGGGGCGTAACCAGGACCAGGATCACCAAAGCCGGCAGCGAGAGTCGCAGCGGGATCCGGTGGCTGAACCGGCTGCCCAAGCCGGAGAAGAAGAGGACCGAGAACAAGACAGTGGTGAATGCGTAGGCGGGGTTTCCAAGATAGAGGATGAAGCGCTGGAACAGAGGGATTTCCACGAAGAGGAAGGCGAAACCGATCAGGCCAAAGTAAATCAGGCTGCGGAGCGAGAACGGGGCGGCGGAAGCTCGGTCTGCCCGCCTCCGGAGCGCGACCGGCAATAGGATGAGTATGATCGCAAGAAGGATTGCGAGCAGGAGTAACGCCACGATGACAAAATACCCTGCGCCTCCAAAGGGCTGCCAGGCCTGGCCGAACTCCGCGAGGACCTGCGGGGCCTGCGCCCACTTGAAGTAATGCCCGAAGAACGGGTGATCGTCTGTGGGCGGGCGCACATCGTATTCGTACTGCTCATAGAATGCCCCGCGGGGGTTGGAATTCAGCAGGCTCGCATAGCTCAGGTA
>DASTFG010000007.1:0-3930 GCA_035708785.1 Anaerolineales bacterium | reverse complement strand
TCAGGAAGCGCATCCCGGCGGGCTGGTCTTTCACTTTGGGCCAGTATCCTGAAAAGACAAAGATGGTTGCGATCAGGGCCACCACGATACGCGCAATAATCACCGATAAATTTTGGGGAACCTGATTCTTGATGACATCGACGATGATCCAGCGCAGGAGGACTCCGGCGAGGACGCCGAAGAACACCTGGATCTTGGCGCCTGTATCCTCCTGCTGCGTGGCCAGCCTGAATCGAATGGCCTCGTTGAAACTAAAAGAATCCATGTGCATTCTCCTCTCATGCGATCGAATTGATCATACTGCTCATGCTATGCGAAGGATCTCAGCCTCTCCCACAAGTCGGGCCACGGGTAACGCGGTTGCCTGCACAGAAAAATATCCGGGTGGAAGGTTGTCTCTTCGTTTTCGACGCTATATCGGTTCGTGACGCGGCCGGCCAGTTCGCAGGACGCGAAGAATTCGTTCAAAGTTTCCCCGCTGAAGCCGAGCACGATCAATGTCTCGGGCGGCGGATCGCCGTAACCGCGCAGCCAGTAGGAGTTGACGCCGCTGATGGCTTCAGGCAGGTCGTACGTGGGTCCGTATAGATCGATCGCGCCCGCCTCCCCGTAGTTGGCCGTTAAGATCCCCGTGCGAGACTGCTCTGTGCGGGGCAAATCAGAATAAATCTCCGCAACGGATTCGGTCAGCTCGACCCAGCCGATCTGTTCGGCGAAGTTATCATGCACGTCGCTGACCACATTCCACCAGCCAGAACCGACCGGCGCGACTGGCAGCATCAGAGCGATGCCCATCGCCGCGCCGAGGATGAGTCCGGTCCACGTGCTGGCCAGGACGAAACGGGACTTGCCCCTCGACAAGCGCTGCAGCCGGCCATCCCATACCACGGCTCCGGCCGCGATCAACATGGGATAGGCAGGCGCGAGGTAATAAGAGCGTCCCTGCGTGAGCAGGAACAGCACGAAGGGAATTACGTACATCCATCCCAGTGGCCGGTAGGGCTTGCCTTCCGGCTTGAAGAAATAAAAATACAGTCCGGCCATCCAGAAAGGGATGGTGAACAGATTGGCGGAAACGATGAATTGTTCGGGAAGGAACCCCTCCGTCCGCCCAATGGCGACATCCCGGGCGTGGATGTCGAAGAGGAACTCCAGCGAGACAAAATCATACCGGATCTGCCAGAATAGATTTGGCAGGAAGAGCAGCAGTGAGATCGCCACACCTCCCCACAGCCAGGGACTTCGTAGATACCGGCGGTAATCCGTCAGCAAAATTCCGCCGGCAAGACCGGCCACCAAATACATGATCGTATATTTGGTCATCATCCCGATACCGATCACCGCGCCGATAGCCAGCCACCAGCGCGGATCCTCCGATTTCAGGAGGCGGATCATGAAGTACGCGATCAGCACCCACCATAGGTAATCGAACGAAACGTACTGGAAGAGTGCGCCCGAGATCAGGGACATCGGCGCGATCGCGACGGCGATGGCTGCCAGCACCTGGGCGCGGCGCGAGCCACCCAGCTCGCGCGCCATCAGGCCGGCAATCACCATGGCGATACTTTGCGCGAGGGATGAAAGGATTCGAAACCCCACCAGCGACGTGCCAAATAATTCTAATTGGATACGCGCAAGGAGCGGCGTGAGAGGCGGGTAGGCGACATACCCCCAGGCCAGAGACCGCGCGTCGGCCAGGGTCGCAAGCTCATCGCGGTGAAAACCGTACTGATCGTTCGTCAAGAGATGCAGCACGAATTTCCCCAGGGCCAGAAAGATCAATAAGTGAATATCACGCATCTGAGCAGGTGGCGTCATTTTCATTGGATCTCAATTCGGGCGGATTGCAGACATTATAGCAAAGGCAAATCCGTGAGGCAATTATGAAGTAACACGTGTTACTTCACGAAAGTTGAAAGAATTCCTCGCATGCAGTAGGGAATTTTGTGACAGCGGTGACAACTGTCATATGACTTTGTGGACAAAAATAGTCACAATTGTGATATTCATCACTAATAATTCTGACCTGAAAAGGGTAAATTAGGAGCATAAGTCAGACTAGATAAAAAGATCCAAGAAAGGAAAGTTCACCATGTCTTCCTATGTCCTCACCCGTAAGGGTCAAACGCTCGAAACTCCGTCCTTTATCGCCTTGTTCTTCAGCGACAAACGCTTCTCCATACTCTGGCTAGCCGTCCGCCTGTGGCTGGGCTGGAAATGGATTGCTTCCGGTTGGCCCAAGCTGCAAAACCCGGCCTGGATGCAGACCGGCGAGGCCCTGAAAGGTTTTTGGACGGGTGCGATTCAAATCCCTGCCGAGGGACGCCCTCCGATCGCCTTTGCCTGGTACCGCGAATTCCTCCAGTTCATGCTGGACGCGCAGGCCTATACCTGGTTTGCCAAAGTGATCGCGATCAGCGAAGTGTTGATCGGCGTCGCTCTGATCCTCGGCATCTTCGTCGGCCTGACCGCTTTCTTCGGCGGCTTCCTGAACTGGAACTTCATCATGGCCGGTTCCGCCAGCGTCAACGGCGTGTTCTTCGGGCTGTCGGTCCTGCTGGTATTGGCCTGGAAGATCGCCGGATACCTCGGCCTGGATTACTTCATTCTGCCGCGAGTGGCCGATCTCTGGACCCGGCCAAAGCCAGTTGAAGAGTAAATCGTTATTGGATTACACAAAAGACGGCGAGCACTTCGCCGTCTTTTTGATTCTTAAGGTTTCAGGGAAAACACCAAACCCTGGTTGGAGATCGCGCCGGCACGATCCGCGCCGCCCAGGACATAGATGGTTCCATCGACCACGGCCGCGGGCACGCCGTGTAAGGGCAGAGGCAGGTCCGGGCCAAACTCCCAGACGCCGCGTTGCGGGTCGAAGATCTCGACGCTCGTCAGGGCATGGTTCTCCCCTGTGAGCACTTCCCCGCCTAGGGCGTAGATCTTTCCATCGACGGAGATGGCCGCGAATCCGGCGCGCGCAGTTTGGAGAGGCGGCGCAGTTGACCAAGAGTCCGTCGCGGGGTCATAAACTTCGACCGATGTCAGCTCCCCCACGCCCGACCAGCGGCCGCCCAGGGCGTAGATTTTGCCGTCCAGCGCAGCAGCAGCCGTATGCTCGCGCGACTCCGCCAGACTCGCCAGGGTCGTCCATTCATCGCGCCCGGGATCATAGCGCAGGAGGGCATTCGACCCGCCTGTCCCGCCTACAATGTAAATGGACTCACCAATCGTAACGGCCGCGCCCGCCAAACGCGGCTCGGGCATAGAGGCGATCGCGGCCCACGAGTCCACACCTGGATCATAAACCCAGGCTTCGGCGCGCGGGGTCCAGTTGACGATCGAGCTCGCCCCGCCGAAGATATACACTTTCCCATCGAACGCGGCGGACATCAGATGGTGGCGTGGCTCAGGCATGTCCGCCAGAACGGTCCAGGTATCTGTGGCTGTGTCGTAAGCCTCGAGTTTCTGTTCACCGCCAAACCCACCCGACACATAGATCACCGGCCCTATCACGGCCGCTGTATTTTCCGAGCGCGCGGTCGGCATCGAGGCGAGCTGCGTCCAGCCCTCGCTCGGCTGGGGCGTGATCCTCTCTCCGCAGGAGGAGATAATGAGGGCAAAGCATAGCGCCAGTAAGGCAGATGATTTATTCATCAGGATCTCCGCTTGATGGAGAAATCATAGATACTTTCGATGCCCTTTCTTCCCAGCCGTGCCACAGTAACGGGTGTTAGTGACACGTGTTACTACGTTGAAATAGCTGTTTTGAGATGAATTGCAGAAATTATAGCATTGCCAATCCGCAGAAAATCGGGCTTTCGTAAGTCGGGTTGTCAACCCGTCCTACAAATCATATAATCCGACAATCTCGGTTATAATTTTTTTATGCTTACTCCTGAGCAAATCGAGCTAAAGCTCGACCGTATCCTCTTA
>DASTFG010000006.1:0-23922 GCA_035708785.1 Anaerolineales bacterium | reverse complement strand
TGCTCTGGAGTTACTGCGCCTTGTTGAGATCGAGGATCATGCCGATAAGCTGCCTGCGTACATCTCAGGTGGTCAGCAGCAGCGTGTGGCGATTGCTCGAGCGCTTGCGAATGATCCGCCGATCTTGGTCGCGGATGAGCCGACCGGCAGCCTTGACTCCGTTACGGCGGATCATATCTTCGAGGTCTTCGAGCACCTTGTCCAGAATCAGGGAAAAACGATCATCATGGTCACGCATGACGAGTCGCTTGCACGGCGCTTCACACGCACCCTGGGCATTGCAGATGGGGAACTGGGGACCGTAAAGCGATCAGGCAAGGGGTTTTGGGGAAGGCGGAAGGAATAAACATGCCGCGACTCGCCCCGAACCTGGATCCTGATCAAGCTGCCGCGCCTGCGCCTGAAGCGATGATCGCCTTGCGCGGGGTGGTCAAGACGTTCAAGAGTGCCGCCGGCGAATTCACCGCGCTCAAAGGGATCGACCTGGTCATCGATCGCGGCGAATTTGTTTCCATCGTTGGGAAGTCAGGCAGTGGAAAATCTACGCTGCTCAACATGGTCACTGGCATTGACCACCCGACACAGGGGCGCGTGGTCATTGGCGGCACGGATATCTATACGGGCATTACCGAAAGCCAGCGATCCAAATGGCGCGGGCGCAACCTGGGGATTGTTTTTCAATTCTTCCAATTGCTGCCGATGTTAACCCTGTTGGAGAACGTCATGCTCTCCATGGATTTCGCGGAAATGTACGATTTTGATGAACGCCCTGCCCGGGCTCTGGACATGCTCAAGCTGGTCGGCTTGGAATCGTTTGCCAATAAATTACCTCTGCTGGTTTCAACGGGACAACAGCAGCTCGCAGCCATTGCACGTGCGCTGGCTTGCGACCCGCCCTTGCTGGTTGCTGACGAACCCACAGGCAACCTGGATTCAACATCTGCAGGTGCGATCATTGATTTGTTCGAGGAATTAGCCCGGCGTGGCAAGACGGTTGTCATGGTGACACATGACCCATCGTTGACGTCGCGGACGACGCGCAACATCGTCATTGCCGATGGTGTCTTGATTGGAGATACGATAAGGAAACATTCAGGACCATCACAAAAGGGCAAGAGAACGGTGGCGGTTCCGAGGCTGATGAGTAGATTGGTCCGCGGGGGAGGTTTCGGGCGCCCTCCTCGCAGTGACGAATAAAGGTGTTCATGAAACCCCGCTGGCGAAAAATACTTCATGACCTGGTAGATAATAGGGGGCGCACCCTGCTGGTCGTCCTTTCCATCGCAGTGGGAGTCTTCTCGATCGGTGTGATCGCGGGTGCGTATCAGATCATATCGAGGGATATGAGCGCATCGTATTCGGCGAACAAGCCTGCCAACATCGAATTGCGCATGACGGACTTCGACGAGGATGTGCTCGCGTCCATTCATAACCAGCGGGGTGTGGCGGATGCCGAGGGCCGGCGGGTGTTCAACGTTCGTGTGCGCGTGCCCGGCACCGAAAAGTGGACGACACTCGACATGGTCGCCTTTGAAGATTTCGAGACGAATGCTATTAATCTGCTGACTCCTGTACAAGGACAAAGTATCCCCGACAGGCGGGAGGTCTTGCTCGAGCAGGATGCACTTCAACATCTCGATGTTAGCCTCAACAAACTCCTGGAGTTTCAGCTCCCCGATGGCTCCACAAAGACCATGCCTGTGGTGGGTATTGTCCAGGATACCGCGGCGGGCGCGGGCGATTTCCTGGCCTCGCCCTATGGCTATATCTCCATGGATAGCCTGCAATACTTGGGACAACCGAAGCTATTCAACCGCGCGCTGGTGATCCTCTCAGAGGATGGCGATGACATTTTCCGTATCCGTGAGATGGGCGCAGAGCTCAAGGATACCCTTGAAAAAAGTGGAAATGTTGTCATCCGCTCACGCTTCTCGCAGACACATGAACACCCGCTTGCAGATACGGTCAATGCAATTCTGGGCATTCTGATGGCGCTGGGCATTTTGATCGTCTTTCTCTCCAGTTCCCTGATCGCAAACACGCTGAACGCATTGCTCAACCAGCATCTGCGGCACATTGGCGTGATCAAACTCCTTGGCGGACAAAGGCGGCAGGTCTTTCGTATGTATCTCACGCTCATCATGGCGTTCGCCCTCCTGGCCTTGTTGATCGCAATTCCTCTGGGTGGACAGGGAGCCTATGGCCTCGCGCTCTTTATTGCAGGGGAGATGAATTTCAATCTGCTGGGATACCGGATCGTGCCAATGGCGTTATGGATTCAGATCCTGGTCGGTCTACTTGTTCCCCTGATCGCGGGGCTTGTGCCGGTGATTAACGGATCACGGATTACCGTCCTGCGGGCCCTGAGTGGGAATCTCGCTGAATACGAGAATGGGCAGGCGACTGCTGCGGAGCGGCTACCGTGGTTCGATTGGATGCAGGTCAAGCTGACCCGCCTGCTGGCCGCGCGCGGTATCCACATCCCGCGCCCGTTTGTGATTTCATTGCGAAATACATTCCGCAGGAAGAGCCGCCTGGCCCTGACACTATTCACTCTGACGATGGGCGGCGCGATCTTCATCGCCGTCTTCAATGTCCGTGTGACGCTCCACGATTACATCGGCCAGATTGGGAAATACTTCGTCGCGGACGTTTCGCTGGATTTTGACCGGCCCTACCGCTTGCGTGAGGTCGAGCAGATGGCCATGAGCGTGGACGGAGTCGAACGTGTGGAAGGCTGGCAGTTCGTCAGCGGCGACCTGCTGGATGCAAACCGCGGGGTGCTTGAGAACATCAATGTCTTTGCCCCTCCGGCGGAGAGCGAGCTGGTCGAACCGATCCTTGTATCGGGGCGATGGATCCATCCCAGTGATGTCCGTAAGCTTGCCATCAGTGAAGGCGCGCTCGAATATTTTCCCGATCTTCAACCCGGCGATCCGGTCAATCTGAAGATCGAAGGCCGGGATGAGGTCTGGGAAGTGGTTGGGATCTTCAAGTTTGTCGATCGCGAAGGCGTATTGGCGTACGCGCCGTATGAATATGTCTCACAAATGAATAATCTGGCGAACCGCTCGTATTCCTTCAGGCTTGTGACCAGCCGGCATGATCGCCCATATCAGGATGCAAAAGCGGAAGAACTGGATAAATACTTCCGCGACCAGGGCTTCAGCGTACGTGTGGTCGAAGCCGGACAGGCCTCCCTGGATACGGCAGTGGAAAGCCTGGATACGCTGGTTGTCTTCCTGCTCATTATGGCGATCCTGACGGCGGTTGTCGGCTCCATGGGCTTGACCGGTACGATGGGCATGAACGTCCTGGAACGGACGCGCGAGATCGGGATTATGCGTGCCATCGGCGCGGACGACCGCGCGGTGATGAGGACAGTGATCGCGGAAGGAGTGATCATCGGCATGATCTCGTTCGGTCTGGCGGTGCTCCTTTCCCTGCCATTTACGTACTTGCTTTCGACGATTGTCAGCCTGGCCGTCTTTCAGACGCCGATCGATGTAGTCTTCACCTACATGGGCTATGCCATCTGGCTCGGGCTTGTACTGGCTTTATCTGCCATCGCGAGTGTCCTGCCCGCACGGAATGCCGCCCGGCTCACGATCCGTGAGGTGCTGGCGTATGAGTAACTTTCTCCTCTCGTTGCTTCTCTCCGATTCGTGGTGAGAGGAGCTGAGGCAGCGAGATGGTTCGAAGTGAGGGTCGATTAAGAAAGGATGCAATGAGGAAAAAATTCCGAACCGTAATTGTACTCGTCATGATCTCTACCCTTGTACTGGCTGCCTGCGCAAATCAGCCGGCGACATCAAACGAGGATACTACGGCCACGATTGTGCCGCCAGGCAATGTAATTGCAGAAGGGCATATCAGGCCCATGCGCGCCGCGAACCTTTCGTTCCAAGCGGTGGGAATTGTCGAAGACGTCAATGTCCAGATCGGTGATCGGGTGGGCAGCGGGGACGTGCTGGCCCGGCTTGCGAACGCCGGCCAGGCGGAGGCGCAACTCGCCGCGGCGAACCTTGAGCTGATCGACGCCCAGCAGGCACTCGATACTCTCAACCGTACGGGTAGCGCCAATCTTTCGGCATCCTGGATCGCCTATCTGGACGCCCAGGAGGTCCGCGCTGAAGCCGAGCGTGACTGGGAAGCCTTGAATGTCGATGACATCGAGGATCGTATCGAGGACGCACAGGTGGAGGTCGAAGACCGCGACGCGGATTTGCAGGACGCCCAGGAGGAATTCGATCGGTACAAGGACCTTGACGAGGAGAACTCCAGACGTCAGACCGCCGAAGATGAGCTCGAACGTGCCCAGGAGGAGTATAACGAAGCCGTTCGCAGGCTGGAGGAAATCAGGCGCGAACGCGATACTGTACATGCCGCGCTCGATTCTGCGCTGGCCGCGGAAGCCGAAGCAAGGCATCAATATGAGCTTTCAGCCGATGGGGTGAATATGGATCAACTGGCCCTTGCCCAGGCTCGTCTTGAGAATGCCCGGGCGCAAGTGTCCGCAGCGGAAGCCGCGTTATCCAGCTATGTGCTCACAGCACCCTTTGACGCGGTCGTCGCGGATGTAGCTGTGAATGTCGGGGAGCAGGTATCGCCTGAGTCCAGGGCTGTGAGCATCGCGGACACTTCTGCCTGGATCGTCGAAACCACCGATATCACCGAGCTGGAAGTCGTCAAGCTGGAGGTTGGACAAAATGTCACCCTCACCGCCGACGCGCTGCCCGAGGTCACGATGAATGGTGTTGTGACCGAGATCAGCCAGTCCTCTTTCGTGCAGGGCGGCGATATCATTTACACGGTGCGGATCCAGGCTGAGGAGATTGACCCGCGTGTGAAATGGGGGATGACCGTGGAAGTGATCTTCGAAGAGGCAGAAAATTAAGCATAGGATTAGAAATTTAAACCCAGCATTAGAGAATCGATTTTAGAACGTTTGTCTACTTGAAATTGGATTCGTTTTGCGCGATACTGAAATTGCTCGGTAAATAGCAAAGCTAAGGAAACTTAGTGGCGCAAAGTTATGGGTCTAAAGTCGAAAGACCAGGACTGCCAGACTGCCGAAATAGCAAAACCGGGAAAACCCGGCGACGCAAAGCTAGGAATCTAAAATCCCGCCTCGCGGGATCAGGATCGACCGGCTAAGCGAAAAAGCAAAATCAGGGAAACCTGATGACGCAAAGTTATGGGTCTAAAGTCATTGAATCATCTATGACCAGGACTGCCAGACTGCCATAGAGTAATCGGCAGGGATGACGGAAGTTGTCATCCCTGCCCTTTTTAATGAAACAAGACCATTAAGTTTTTTCCTTAACGGTCAAGAAGAATAACGACCTGTTCCTGATTCTCGATACTCCTTCTGCAGAAAGTGCTCGTAATGCCGTTTGAAACGGTATAATAGAACAGATGACCACTAATCCTTCGACACCTCCGGGGGCAGGACGCGCCCGTCCTCTGGATCCTGAATCCAAGCCGGACGATCGCGTCGATAATGCGCTCCGCCCGAAAAAGCTCAGCGACTTGATCGGCCAGGACCAGGTCAAAGAGAACCTTGCAATCCTGATTGCCGCGGCGCGCCAGCGCGGCGAAGCACTGGATCATGTTCTGTTCTATGGCCCGCCCGGCCTGGGCAAGACGACTTTGGCCCATGTCGTCGCCAATGAGATGGGGGTCAACGTCAAGGTGACGGCGGGTCCTGCCATCGAGCGCGCCGGAGATCTGGCCGCGATCCTCACCAACCTGCGCGCGGGCGATGTCCTCTTCATCGACGAAGTGCACCGGCTGGGACGCGCGGTGGAGGAAGTGTTATATCCCGCAATGGAGGACTTTGCCCTGGATATCGTGATCGGCAAGGGCCCCTCTGCGCGGTCGATCCGGCTGAAGCTGCCGCGCTTTACGGTGGTCGGCGCGACGACGCGCCTGGCGCTGGTCACCGCTCCGCTGCGCGCACGCTTTGGGGCTGTCTATCGTTTGGATTACTATGATCTGGAGGCGATGAAGTCGATCGTCCGGCGAGCGGCGGAGATGCTGAAAGTGGAAGTTGAACCGGATGGGGTGGAGGAGATCGGACGCCGCGCCCGCGGCACCCCGCGCGTGGCCCTGCGGTTGCTGCGCCGGGTCCGGGACTATGCACAGGTCCGCGCGGACGGGCGGATCACCTCCCAGATCGCCAAGGAGGCCCTTGACCTGCTGCAGGTCGACCCGCTCGGCCTGGATGATATCGACCGGCGTGTGCTCAAGACCATCATCGAAAAATATGGCGGCGGACCGGTAGGTCTGAACACGATTGCCGCCTCCATCAGCGAGGAACAGGATACGATCATGGATGTGGTCGAACCCTATCTGCTGCAGCTCGGGTTTTTGGATCGTACCGCCCAGGGACGCATCGCGACCAAATCTGCCTATAAGCACTTGAAGCTCGAATATCGTGAGGATGGTCAGCCGAGATTACTGTAAGTTGCCCGGTATGAGGAGGCTATATGGTGGTCACAATCCTTGAAGCCCACGTGAGAGCAGAAAGCTGGGCGGCCTTCCAGGATGAATATAAAGAGAGAACCGTTCAGCTGCCACCCCAGATGATTCAAACTTTCCTGCTTCAAGATACGGCTGACCAGACGCGCTGGCGGATTATCTCCGTCTGGAAGAGCCGCGAGGCTCTCGATGAAATGCGGAGTTCCGGCGAAACTCCGGCGGGCGTGGTTATGTTTCGGAATGCTGGGGTTGAACCTAATCTCTCGATTTTCAACGTGTCTGCTTTTGCGCCATGAAAAGTTTTCCGTTCGTGTGTAAGGATAGATGATGGAAAATATTGCTCGTTTTTTGGTGATCGGCGGGATTGTGTTGATCCTGATCGGCGGGGGCGTGTATCTCGCCGCGAAATTTGGCATTCCTTTTGGGAGACTGCCTGGAGATATTCGCATCGAGGGCCGCAGCGGGGCGTTTTACTTTCCGGTCGTGACTTCCTGTTTGCTTTCGATTTTGCTCACAGTCATTTTGAATGTGATCATTCGATTTCTCAACAAATAACGTTTGAACCTTTGGGCGCTTTCTGTTCAAGCGCGATGAAAACCTCCGACTTCGACTACGATCTTCCTGAATCATCCATCGCGCAGACTCCAGTCGAGCCGCGCGACTCGTCGCGGCTGCTGGTGCTGCATCGTGAGGCGGGTGAAATTGAGCATCGCATCTTTCGGGATCTCGGTGATTATCTCCACGCGGGTGATTTGCTGGTGCTCAATCAAACCCGCGTCATCCCTGCCCGGATCTATGCCCGCAAAGAAACCGGTGGGCGAGTGGAATTGCTACTGCTGCGCCAGCTTGATGAGGTGACCTGGGAGGTGTTGGTCGGTGGAAAGGGTTTGCGCGTAGGCAAGAAATTGGTGGTGGAGTCCGACGACTTATTATCCCCGCAGAGGGCCAGTCGTCAGGATGATCGGGAAAGCCCAACATCTGGAGACGTTGGAGTCCGTGCAGAAATTATAGAAATCCTGGATGGCTCAGAAAGGATGATCAGATTCTCCGAGCCGATCGAGCCGTATTTTTCCAGAGTGGGGCATGTGCCGCTCCCGCCGTATATTCACGAGAAGTTGAGTGATCCTGAGCGCTACCAGACGGTGTACGCCCGGGAGTCAGGCTCCGCCGCGGCACCGACCGCCGGCTTACATTTCACGCCGCGCCTGCTGGACGAGCTGCAGGCCAAAGGCGTGAAGATTGCCTATGTCACTTTGCACGTTGGTCTGGATACATTCGCACCTGTCGCCGAAGAGAATCCTCAGGAGCACAAAATCCATTCCGAGTGGTGTGAGCTGCCGCAGGCAACTGCAGATTTGATCAACGAGACTAAACAGAACCACCGGCGGGTGATTGCCGTAGGGACAACCTCGGTACGCACGCTTGAAAGTGCAACCACCGGGCAAAATGGGATCCTGGCTTATCTGGGCGCGACCTCTGTATTCATCCTTCCAGGTTACCGGTTCAAAGTCGTCGATGCGATGATCACGAATTTTCACCTGCCCAGGTCCACGCTGATCATGCTGGTCAGCGCGTTCGCGGGACGTGAGAGAATATTAGAAACCTACAAAATTGCTATGCAAGAAGGATATCGGTTCTATTCTTTCGGAGACGCAATGCTGATTTTGTAGCCGGGGCGAAGGCTTCTCTATCGTTTATGAGGGATATGCTGATTTTCGAAAAAAGCTACATCTTTCGGTATACAATCGGGCTATGAAAAGTCTTGAGATTCTCAACCGCGAGATCACCGCATGCCGGAAGTGCCCTCGTCTGGTTGCATGGCGTGAGGAGGTTGCGCGTGTAAAGCGCAGGGCATACAGGGATCAGGAATACTGGGGCAAGCCGGTACCGGGATTCGGCGATCCCGCAGCGCGTATCCTGATCGTGGGTTTGGCACCGGGCGCCCACGGCTCGAACCGCACAGGCCGTGTATTTACGGGCGACGCGTCAGGAGGCTTTATGTATCCGGCACTATATCGAGCCGGGTTCGCGAACCAGCCCTCGGCTTGGTCACGAGATGATGGTCTCACCCTGAAGGATGTATATATTGCTGCCGTTGCTCATTGTGCGCCCCCGGCCAACAAGCCTGCCCCTGAAGAACTGGATAACTGCCAGCCCTACCTGGAGCGTAGCCTCCAGATTTTGAAGCCGCGTGTCATCGTGTGTCTGGGACGGATCGCATTCGAGAGGATTCTGCGGGTCTGCTCGGCCCGCAAACCGGAATTCAAGTTTGCTCATGGTGCATACCATCAATTGGAGAGCGGCGCATGGATCCTTTGTTCTTATCACCCAAGCCAGCAGAATACCCTGACAGGAAAGCTGACGGTCGAGATGTTCGATGACATCTGGGCGAAGGCGAAAGAACTGCTTCAAAATGAGTAAGCTCATTACCCCGGGCGATCCGGCTCCGGACTTTGAGCTGGAAGATGTGCGGGGCATCCTCATTCGCTTATCCGATTTTCGCGGAAAACCGGTAGTCCTTGCCTTTCTGCGCGGTTTCATGTGACCATACTGCCGCGCGCAGTTGGCGCGTCTACGTGATGAATATGAAAAATTTACCAGCCGCGGTGCCGAAATCGTGGCTGTTGGACCTAATCCAGTGGCCGTCTTCCAGCAGTATTGGAAGAATGAAAAGATTCCCTTTATTGGCTTGCCTGATCCCGAGCATTTGGTGGCGCGTTCATACCGGCAGCAGGTCAATCTTTTCAAATGGGGGCGTATGCCCCTGAACTGTGTCGTGGACGGCAGGGGCTATATCCGTTACGCGCACTATGGGCAATCCATGTCGGATATCCCCTCGAATGAGGAACTCCTGCATGTAATAGATGAACTGAACGCCGCGTCCTAATGATTGCTGGTCACTGAACACCCACTACTGGAATCTCTCATGGCAGTCGGACAAATTGCTTTCCTTGGCTCAGGGGAAACCTCTCTCGCAGGGGGACGTATCTTTGAAGCGATCGCGCGCAAGGTAGATGCGCCGCTGCGTATTGCTCTGCTCGAGACGCCTGCCGGCTTTGAGTTGAATTCTCCCCAGGTTGTGGGGCGGGTCGGCGATTTTATGCAAAGCCGTCTACAGAACTACAAGCCCGTCGTGGAGATTGTGCCCGCTCGCAAGAAGGGCTCCACATACAGCCCTGATGACCCCGAAATCGTCAAACCTCTTCTTTATGCCAATATGATTTTTATGGGACCGGGAAGCCCCACATATGCGATCCGCCATTTGAAGGATTCGCTTGCCTGGGATGTCATCCGCGCCCGGCACCGCCTGGGCACGGCGCTGGTGATTGCCTCCGCCGCGACGATTTCCATCGGGGCCCATGCCTTGCCTGTTTATGAGATCTATAAAGTGGGGCAGGATGTTCATGTCGTTGATGGGCTGAATTTTTTTGCCGACTTCGGCTTGCATCTCTCTTTTATTCCGCATTGGAACAATGCCGAGGGCGGCGCAGATCTCGATACCAGCCGCTGCTTCGTTGGCATGGAGCGCTTCGCCGAATGGTGCAACCTGGTTCCCCCGGAGAACGAGACGATCGGCCTGGATGAGCACACCGGTCTCATCGTGGATTTCGAAACCGGCGAGTGCGAAGTGAGCGGAGTCAGTTCCATCTCCCTGGTCCGCGATTGCGTCTATGAGATGCATGCCTCTGGCGCGAAGTTCTCACTGAGCGAATTGGGCGACTTCAAGATTCCCGATCCGATCGAAAGCGGTATCCCTGCACAGGCATGGGATATGGTGGTCAATGCGCCTCCCCTGGAAGATGACCAACCTTCAGGCCATGTCATTGCCCTGGCAGAACAACGCGTCCATGCGCGCGCCCGGAAGGACTGGGCGAAATCGGATCGGCTGCGCGAGGAGATCGACGCGCTGGGCTGGACAGTGCAGGACACCAAAGAGGGATATAAGCTGATGAAATCATAAGGGCTGTGGGTAAAATAAGATAAAATAACCGCGTATGGAGTGATGAATTCTTATGCGCGCGGTAGACATCATTATCAAGAAACGAGATCAAGTCGAGCTGACCCGAGAAGAGATCGAATTCTTCATCAAAGGTTTTGTTTCGGGTGACGTTGCTGATTACCAGGCGGCTGCCTTTGCCATGGCCGTCCTGCTGAATGGAATGACGCCGCGTGAAACCACCGACCTGACTCTGGCGATGGCTCACTCCGGGCAGATGCTCGATCTTAGCGACGTGGTCGACCTGGCCGTGGATAAACATTCCTCTGGGGGGGTGGGGGATAAGACCAGCATTGCCGTGCTCCCGATCGTAGCGGCCTGCGGGCTTCCCGTCGGGAAGATGTCCGGGCGCGGACTAGGCTTCAGCGGCGGCACGCTCGACAAACTGGAATCCATTCCCGGCTACCGGGTCGACCTGACGACGGAGGAGTTCAAGAAGCAGCTCAAGGACAAGGGGATTGTGCTCACGGGCCAGTCGCTCGATCTTGCTCCGGCAGATGGGAAATTGTATGCCCTGCGTGATGTAACCGGGACGGTGCAATCCATTCCATTGATCGCTTCCTCCATTATGTGTAAGAAACTCGCCGCGGGCGCACAGGCGATCGTGCTGGATGTAAAAACAGGTCTCGGAGCCTTCATGGCCACTCTTGAGGAGGCCCGCGAACTGGCCAATCTCATGGTGGATATCGGGAAACTGGCCGGGCGTGAGGTGGTGGCTTTGCTCTCCGATATGAACCAGCCTCTGGGAAATGCTGTGGGAAACGCGCTGGAGGTTATCGAGGCGATCGAGACTCTCCAGGGCGGAGGGCCGGAAGATTTTCGTGAACACTGCCTGCATGTCAGCGCGCATCTGCTGGTGCTGGGAAAGCGCGCCCGGGATCTGGCTGGCGGTCGTGCCATGGCAGAGCGCTCCATTGCCGATGGCTCCGCGCTCGAGAAGTTCCGGGTACTCGTCCAGGCGCAGGCAGGCGATGTTTCTTATGTGGACGACCCGTCCAATTTCCCGGACGCGAAACACGTCCGGGTGGTGGAATCGCCGCGGAGCGGTTACCTGGCTCAGATCCATGCGAGAAGCGTGGGGGAGGCCGCGGTCACGCTCGGGGCGGGGCGCGCGAAAAAGTCCGATCCCATTGATCATGCGGTTGGCTTCGTCATCCACTGCAAGGTCGGAGATCAGGTCGAAAAAGGCACGCCGCTTTTCACGATCCATGCGAACGACGAATCGAAACTGACTGAGGCGCGCGACACGGTCCTTGCCGCGCATCAATTCAGCAATGAACAGATTGGACCGCTGCCCCTTTTTTATGAGTAAAATTCCGATTTTGCGCTCGTAGCCTTGCGTTAATTTTAAGAATGGGGCATACTTAACTAAAGGAGCAGACAACTTCATGGCGAAAGTATCTCTGCGAGCTTATAACCGCGAAATCGAAACGATGATCGACAGCGGCCATCTGGACGAGGCCATTGCAAACTGCCGCCATATCCTAAAAACATTCCCCAAACATCTCGAAACCTACCGCCTGCTTGGCAAAGCCTATCTGGAATACAAGCGCTATCCTGAGGCCGCGGATATTTTTTCGCGCGTGCTCGCGGCGGTCCCGGACGATTTCGTCGCCAATGTGGGCATGAGCATTATCCGCGATGAGGAAAACAGACTTGATGATGCCATCTGGCACATGGAACGCGCCTTTGAGACCCAGCCTTCGAATGCGGCGATCCAGGGTGAATTGCAGCGTTTATATGGCCGCAGGGATGGTGTTCAGCCCCCGCGCATCCGCATGACGCGCGGCGCGCTGGCGCACATGTATGTGCATGGTGAGTTATATCCGCAAGCGATCTCAGAAATCAAAAGTGTTTTGGATGAAGATGCCGGTCGTGTTGATATGCAGGCCCTGCTGGCGCGCGCTTATTATCGAGGCGGACTGAAGAACGAGGCCGCAGAGGTGGCTTCTTCAGTTTTGCGCAATTATTCCTATTGTCTGGACGCCAATCGGGTACTGATGGAAATCCTGGGCAGCGATCGCTCGGAAAGCGCGCAGATATACCGGCAGCGCGTCGTCGAGCTCGATCCGTATGCAGCCCACGTGACGGGCGCGGTCTTTCAGTCCGATGAGGCCCCTGAGGCGGCTGTGAATGTGGAGCGGTTGGATTGGAATGGTCAACCGGTGGCCCTGCAGCCTGACTGGGGGACGTCTCAGGCGATCAGCCTGGAGGAAAGCGGGGCGCAAGAGGGGCAGCCAGAATGGCTGAGGAGCGTGTTTGACGAGCCCCTCACGCAGCCTCCTCCTCAGCCCCTCGGGCCCATTCAGGATCAGCCGGCAGTCGTCCCGCCTTTCGACACCTCCGCGCAGCCCACACCGGCAGACTCCAAAGAGGATATTCCGGATTTCTTACGTGCGGCCGGGTGGAGCGAATCTACCGGCGCGTTCGATGAAAGCAAATCCCCCTTTACTTACGAAGAACCTGAAACAGAGCCGCCGATCGCAAAAGGCGAGCTGCCCGACTGGGTCAAGGCAATGGCGCCAGCCGAAGCACAACAAACGCCTGATGAAGAAGAAGAATTGCCTGACTGGATCAATAAAATTGGCACAGAAGCATCGCCCGCTTCCTTGGAAGCTGAAAGCCAACTGGATTGGATCAGGCAGCTCGACCAACCCGCAGAAGCCCAGCCTTCGGATGAACAATCGGATTGGATGAAACCGATGGACCAACCCGAAGCTTCTGTTCCGCCTGCATCCGATGACCAGCCGGATTGGCTGAGGGGATTCGGAAGCGAGTCCGAATCCGCGCCTTCCGTGCCCGCTGAAGAATCGGATTGGATGAGCGAGCTGGAACAACCGGCCCAAGCCGAGTCGCAGCCCTCGGAAGATCAACCGGACTGGCTGAAACAATCCGAGCAACCCGTCCTCTCGGCCTCCGATGATCAGCCAGACTGGCTGAAAGGATTTGGGAGTGAAACCGAATCCGAGCCAACCGACGAACCCGACTGGCTCAAACAGATCGGAGAACCCACAAAGCTATTTTCTTCACCGCTGGAGGAGCCTCCCCCGGCCGAGAAGGATGAAACAGCAGAGCCTGCCTCCTCGTTCCCGGAATCTGGTGAGCTGGATTTTCTCGATCAAACGGTGGACCAGGCCTCCGCGACTGCAGCTGAGTTGAGTGAGCCTGTTCTCCCCGGTGAATCACCGGAAGTACCTCAAGAACCGGTTCCATCTGCTCCTTCCGAACTGGATGCTGAAAGCCTTGGAACCAGCGAGCAGGAACGTGATGATTCGTTTGCCTGGCTGGAGAGTCTTGCCGCAAAGCAGGGTGCGAGCGAAGGCTTATTGACCAAGCCTGAGGATCGTCTGGAGGAAGAGCCGGATTGGATAAAACAGGCCAGAGGGGAAGGCACAGATGCCTCCGTGCAGCCGCCCTCCGTTCCACGGCCGGCCGAGAGCACAGAAGAGCTTGGAACCAGTGAGCAGGAACGCGAGGACTCGTTTGCCTGGCTGGAGAATCTGGCGGCGAAGCAGGGTGCGAGCGAAGGTCTGTTGACCAGGCCTGAAGACCGTCTGGAGGAAGAGCCCGATTGGATCAAGAAGGCCAGGGAACAGGGCGCAGCCGCCGAGGAACCCCCGGCTTCACCTGTCCCGGTGGAAGAAGAAACACCTTCTCGCGACGATACCGGACTGTGGCTGCGGAGTCTGGAGCAGGAAGATTCGACCGCTGTGTTTTCATCAGAAGATGATGCCACGGGCATCTGGCTGAAGAGCCTGGATGAAGGAGTTGAGGCTGCCCGGGCGTCACAACCTGCTGGACAGACCGAACCAGAGACGCCGGCATGGATGCAAGATATCGAGGCAAAGCAGTCGGATGAGCTGAGTGCCCCCTCTGCTCCTGTGGAAGAAGCCTCGGCTGAAGTCCAACCCGAACAGTCTGCCAGAGAGCCGGAATCCGAGATGCCGCCCTGGATGCAGAGTATTGAGCAGGAACAACCGGCTGAGGCAGGTGCACCCTCCACCCTTGCCGAGGAGGCGGTGCCTCCTTCTGAGCAGCCAGAGCCCGGGATTCCAGACTGGATGCAAGCCGTCGGCGAAGAAAAAGCATCTGAGCACGAACCTACTGCACCCGCGACTGAGAGTGCCCCCGGCACGCCTGAGATGCAAACAGCACGGCCCGCTCAAACGGATGATCTGCCTGAGTGGATGCAATACGTCGAAGACAAGGAAGCTGCCGAAGAAGGTGCACCGGCTACAGCGGAGCAAGAAATGGCGGCGGAAGGCGCCGAATGGATGGGATCGATCGAGGGGCCGGTTGCTGCCTCTGAGTCTCCGGAGTCTGTGGAGGAGAAGCTGGCGGCCGATCAGGAGGCGATTCCTGCCTGGTTGAGCGGCCTGGAAGAGGAAGAATCCCAGGTGGCCACACCAACCGCGTCCGATGCTGACTTGCCTGCGTGGCTGCGAGGAGAAGCCGAAGCCCCGGCTGAACCTCTGGAGCCGGAGCCCACCCGTCCTGCTGACTGGCATCCGGTCGAAGCTTCACAGCCCGAGCCTCCTGTTCCTGTGGTGGAGGAGATTTCCGAGCCTGCCGACAGGGTGCAGGAAACGCCGGAGCCGGTCATGTCTTCCATCGAGCAGCAAGAGGCAGAATCTCCGGCCTCCGAGCCTGAGCAAGAGCACGTTGTCGCCAGCGAAGAGGCACCTTCGGGTTTGCCTGTCGACCCGATTCTGGGGCAGGCGCGCGAAGACCTCGAGCGCGGGGATGTGAGCGGCGCACTGAATACCTATGGAAAGCTCATCAAGAAAACACGTCTGCTTGATGAAGTGATCTATGATCTTCGTGAGGCCTTGTATCGCTATCCCGTGGATGTGAGCATCTGGCAGTCGCTGGGGGACGCGTACATGCGCGCCAACCGTCTGCAGGACGCGCTTGACGCGTATACGAAGGCGGAAGAGCTGCTCCGGTAGCGTAATTTTCAACACCAAGCACATCACGGGCACGAAGGAAAAAGTCCAAAAGCTTTGTAAACTTCGTGCCCTTGGTGTTTAAGGCTTTTCAAAACTATATCTTGGAGGAGACCTGTGGAAAGATCGCTTGTGCTGGTCAAACCGGATGGTGTACAACGCGCGCTGGTTGGGGAAGTTATTTCGCGGTTGGAACGCCGCGGGCTTCGTCTGGTCGCGGCAAAGTTCATCCGAGTCAGCAAGGAACTTGCAGAAACGCATTACGCCGTTCACCAAGGCAAACCCTTCTATGAAGGCTTGATCTCCTATATCATCTCCGCACCGGTGATGGCGATGGTCTGGGAGGGACCGAATGCGGTGGCCGCGATCCGCCAGACCATGGGCGCGACGCGTCCCACCGAGGCCGCGCCCGGCTCGCTGCGGCATGACTTTGCCCTCGAAGTGGGGCGGAACCTCACGCACGCATCGGACACTGTCGAGAATGGGGAGAAGGAAGTTGAACTGTGGTTCAAGAAGGATGAATTGGTCGAGTGGCAGAGGGAAGCGGACAGGTGGGTGTTCGAGAAGTGAGAGACTTGTCCTGAGAGAGGTCGAAGGATCAGAGCTTGGAGAATGGAGACTCGTAAGCAGAACATCTCTCAAATGAGTCTATCGGACCTGCCTCCCGTAGTAACACGTGTTAGTAAGCCGTGTTAATGCGGTGAGAAAGCTATTCTTAGATGAATTGAAGTAAATCCTGCTGCAGGTGAGCGCCTGCAGGATTTTCTTACTCGGCCGGGGCGACGGCTTTCCTCCTTAGCGGAAGCCGCAACTGCACGATCAACGTCCCGATCCCCGCTGCAATCAGACCGCCCAGCTCTTTACCGGTAATGGTCTCGCCCAGGAAAATCACGGCAAAGATCGGTATCCAGATCATCATGGTCCCGTTGATGATGCTCGACTCCATGGCAGTCAATGTACGCAGCGTATGATTCCACAGTGTGAATGCAAAGGCTGTGTTGACCAGCGCCAGCCAGGCAATGATCCCCCAGCCCTGCAGATCGATGGTTGGAACTCCTTCGATCAGCATGCCGGTGGCAAGCAATACGATGGAGCCTGCGCCCATGCTGACTACGGTCACCACCAGTGGACGGTAATTTCCTGATCGGTTGATTTCCCTTCCGAGGATGGAAGAGGCCGCATTGGCAAGAATGCCTAACAGCGCAACAATGACGCCGATGGCCTGGCCCTCAGGAATGGCTGCGGGATAAAAGTAAATCAATGCGCCCATGATCGCCAGCAGAATCCCACCCCATTGAAGCAGGGACGGTTTCTCCGAGAGGAAGGCAATTCCCAAAAGTGCGACAGCTACGCTGCTGAAGCTCCAGAGCAGGTTGACGGTGACTGCAGGCAGGTAGGCAAGCGCAACAAAAATCGCCCCTTGTGTGCCGGCATAAAAGAGGATACCCAGGATCAACAATTTTGCCCAGGTACGTCCTGGAATTGTTCGCAGTTCTTTTCCTGTGTCACTGAAAGCCATGACTGCCAGTAGACCTATGAATGCTAAGCTGTATCTCAACCCGGCAAATAGGACGGGTGGGATGGCCTGCAGGCCGATTTTGACAAAGACCCAGGACGTTGCCCACAGGAAGACAACGAACAGGGCCTGCAGGACCGCAATGAAGTGAGGACTCATTGCCTACGAGTCTGCCAGTATATCCCCACCATTGCTGATCAGGGTTCCGACATCCTCACCTCTGCAGATCTGGCACATCACGCCGGGCGTGTTGAAATCGAACACGTGAATGGGCAGGCGATGGTCGCGAGCTAATAAGACTGCCGACTGGTCGAGCGCTCGTAAGTTCCGCTGGATGACCGTATCGTATTCAATCTGCCGGTAACGGCGAGCCGATCGGTCACGGCGCGGGTCAGCCGTATAAATGCCATCGACCCCATTCTTCGCCGCCAGGAGTGCATCTGCCCGCAGTTCCAGAGCTCGCTGCGCCGAAGGGTAATCTGTTGTGACGTAGGGATTACCCGTCCCGGCGGCCAGTACGACGATGTAGCCATGCTCCAGATGACGGATAGCGCGCAAGCGAATAAAGGGCTCGGCAACCGTGTTGATGGGGATGGCCGTCATAACCCGCACATCCACATTCCCGCGGGCACTCAGTACGCCTCGTAACATCAGACTGTTTGTTACCGTTGCCATCATCCCGATATTATCGGCTTCGGCCCGTTCAATACCCCACTCCTCACCCAATTCGCCACGAAAAATGTTGCCTCCTCCCAAAACAACGCTAACCTGAATGCCTGACTGGTGTAGTTTCAAAACTTCATCGGCGATATGATTCAGTGCATCCGGCGCAAACCCCCAGCCATTCTGACCGGCCAGGGCGCCGCCACTCAATTTTACAAGGACCCGGTTGTAACGCATTCATCTCCTGCCATCATTCGAAAACGAATGACCTTATTGCACCCTTAACAGTACTTTCCCATCACTCCATAACTCTTCCAGATCGTAATACTTCCGCTGGTCGGGCGAGAACAGGTGTACGACTACATCCCCGTAGTCCAGCACAAGCCAGCCTTCCTGCGCCTGCCCCTCCACGCGTCCCTTTTTCTTATAGTCCTGCTTGGTTGTCTCGAGGACGCCTTTGGCAAGCGCGTCCAGCATACGGTCGCTGGTGCCGTTGCAAATCACGAAATAATCTGTAAAGGACGCAATGTCCTTGATATCCAGGAGCAGGATGTCTTCGCCCTTTTTATCCTCCAGGGCGGCGACGATTTTATGCGCAAGATCGAGTGTATTCAGATATCACCTCTATTTTTGTTGGCCGCGGAGGCACGGAACACACAGAGCAAGGATCTTAATCATCTCTGCGGGTATGAGCCTCGGCAGCGGATTTTCTTAAGGGTGCAGAGAACAGACGCGTGTACACGGAGCCTGTCGGTTTCAGATCGCTTTTATATAAATAGACGCAGTCGACTTTGGCCATGCCGAGTAAGTCCAGCCGCGTTTCCTCGAGTGCGCGCCGGATCCTTTGCTGGTCGGAGGCGGAAACATTCTGCCTGACCCGCCCGAGCGTCAGGTGCGGAGAAAAAGCGCGCGCCTCGGATTCGTAGCCCAGTCTGGTCGTGGCTGACTCAATCGCGTGCTGGAGCGCCTCGAGCTCGCCCGGAGCCTGGAGCCCGATAAAGATCACGCGCGGCCGCTTTGGGCTTGGAAAGCAGGCGAGGCCGCCGACCTTCATGACGAATGATTGGCACGAGTCCGCTTCTGCACGTATCAATTGCGTCAGAATTTCCACGTTGGCCGGTGAGATATTGCCGAGAAACTTGAGGGTTAAGTGCATGTTCCCGGGCGGCACCCAGCGGACGAGCGAGCCAACCGTATCTCGCAACTGAGCTGTCTCATTGTGGATCATCTGCTGGAGTTCGTCAGGGATTTCCAGAGCGATGAATGTACGCAGGAGGCTCATGAGATTCAGGCGGCGGTGGACCTGCTGCCAAGGGCGCGTTCCACGGCCTCTTTAAGATCGAAGAAGCCGACCGGTTTTGTCAGGTACGAGAAGGCACCTGCCTCCATGCCATGCCTGATATCGATGGGCATGCTCTTGGCAGAAACAACGATCACCGGAATGTTTACGAGCGCAGGGTCACTGCGCATCTGGCGCAGGATATCGAGCCCCGAAATCTCGGGCATCATAATGTCCAGCAGGACCACATCCGGTCTTTCCTGCGTCATCATGGCGAGGGCCGGTGCACTGCTCGAAGTCTTGATCACACGCAGGCCGCTGACGCGCATCATCTCCGCGAACAATTCGGCGGCATCCTCTTCGTCTTCAATGATCAGGACGGTCTTTTCATGTAATTCCATATATGAATTTTCAGGAATAACGATAGCATAAGACAGGGGAATTCGCAAGAGGGGCACCATCTGCAGGGACCGTGTAAGAATCTTTGGGGTTCGCTGGTCTAGAATCAGGATAATGGAGGCTTGATGAGTGAGTTAACGGAGTTCCGCGCAGAAAAAGATCAGGTCTTTGCGCATCATCCGCAAAGCCCGCTGACTCCCGAACAAAAACGCGGTTTTAGCGGTTTGCGTTACTTTCCCGAGAACGACGCGCTGCGGCTCGAGGTGCTGGCTGAGCCGTTGTCTGACCAGCAGCCCATGCAAATGCAGACCTCGACCGGCGGCGTACAAACATATGTCCGGCACGCCCGCTTCAAATTTCAGGTGGATGGACAGGAGGCCGAACTGACGATCTATCGGAACGAAAACGGTTATTTCCTGCCCTTCGTAGATTCGCTGGCCGGGGAGGAGACGTATCCTGCCGGGCGCTACCTCGAACCTGAACCTTTACCGGGGAATCGCTTCCTTGTGGATTTCAACCTGGCTTATAACCCCTACTGCGCCTACAACGAAATGTGGTCCTGCCCGATCACGCCGGCGGAGAATCGCTTGAAAGTACCTATCCGCGCCGGTGAAAAATTGTTCGAGCATGAATAAGCAAAAAACGACGGCAAGCCCGTCGTTTTCATGTCTTCGTGTTCTCGTTCAGAACATCCAGGAGCGCCTCGTATTCCTCACAACACTCCGGACAGATATCCAGGTGTTCGCGGATCAGCGGCATTAACTGGGCCGCGTCCTTTTTGGAGACTTCCCTTTCCACGTATTCATCCAGCTTCGAGTAAATCTCGCTGCAATGGAGTTCTTCTTCGCGCACGTCTTCGAGGATGCGCAGGAATCCCAAAACGGCCTCGTTCGGTATCTCTTCTTGCACGCGAAGGCTGTTTCGAATGCGCTTGATCAAATTGCGAATGTTCATAATCCTTGTTACTGATGTTTAATCATCTGTTAATCTTACTTTTGTTCAAACAGGGAAAGGACTTCCTGAGGTGAGATATCCTCCACGGAGAGCCGCCGTTTGAGGCGCAGCCGGGCATCGTGCAGCAATTTGTAGAGCGCATTGCGATTGGTCTTGAGCCTGCGCGCCGCGTCTTCCATCGGCATGTCCTGTACGCCGAGCAGGATCAAGGCCTGGCGCTGGCGGTCTGTCAGTTCCTCCTGAATGATGTGGCGGACGCGCTCGAGCATATCGGCGCGCTCGGCCGAGGTCTCGGGCCCGGCCTGGGGGTCGGCGAGCAGGCCCGGGGGGGGTGGAGTGTCTTCGTTTTCGGTCAATTCGTCCAGCGAAGAGTCGCGCCAGCGCTTGCGGCGCAGTTCCGTCAACGCGATCCGCACTGCGATCTTGTGAACCCACGTAGTGAATTGGCTGCGTCCCTCGAACGTATCCAGTTGATCGAGGACGCGCAGGAGAGTCTCCTGAGTCACTTCCTCGACGAGGGCGTTGAATTGCGGCTGATCAGGGGAGAGCCAACGTGAGAGAGCAAAGGGCAGACCTTTCTGGATGATGGCGCGCAGGTCTTCAAGCGCAAGTTCGCGCGCCTGCCCGTTGTCCCGCAGGTCCGCAAGCCAGGTCTCATTGGTACGTACAGGCATGATGGCGGGATTATACTGCCTCTCAGTAAATTGCTGCGTTTTGGTCATATCTCTTATGAAGAAAGGCGAGCCTTCTCGCTCGCGTTCAACAAAACAAAACGAGCCAAGCAGGCTCATTGCTGTGGGCGCGGATTGCGCAGCACTCGAACCCCATAAAACAAAACGAGCTAAGCAAGCTCGTCTGTGTGGGCGCGGAGGGACTCGAACCCCCGACTTCTACTGTGTGATAGTAGCGCTCTAACCGACTGAGCTACGCGCCCGGGGCGATGCAGATTATAGCCGACTTGATTATCTTCTGCAAGCGCCTTAATCCTTTACAAATACAGCAGGTGAGAAGATGAACCTGAACCTTACTGTGATGGTGGCGGCAATAAATCCCACGGGTTGGCCTTATAGGACGAAGTCATGATCTCGAAGTGCAGGTGCGCGCCGGACGAGCGGCCGGTATTGCCGATCGCGCCGATCACATCTCCCTGTCCAACGCTCTGGCCACACCCGACGTTCAGCCCGCTCAGGTGCGCGTACAGGGATTGGAAGCCGCCTCCGTGATCGATCAGGATCATGTTGCCATAGCCGTAGTTATTCCAGCCTGCATAGACGATCACGCCCGCGTCGGAGGCGTACACGCCTTCCCCTTCGTTCCCGGCGATGTCGATGCCCCAGTGGTTGGCATTCGGCGAGTAATCGAAGCCCGAAAGATAATGCTTGTTCGAGGGCCAGATGAATGTGCCGTATCCCACCGCGCCGCCGCTGACCGCGTCACAGGCGCCCGGACCGAGCACGCGCGCATACGCGGGATTCTCGCGCGTCACACCTAGCGGCGCGCTCCAGGAGACGAATTCTCGCCGGCCGTTGGGTACGATCAACCAGGTCCCCGGTTCGATATTTGGATTGGCGAAGTCACCGATCGTAGCAACATCCAGATTATTCGCCGGGTAGTTAATAATATCCTCCGGCGTCACGCCATAGTAACTGGAAATACCGTTCAAGCCTTCACCCTGCTGCCATTCATGATAGGTCCCGTTAACCGGCAGGATATTTAATTCCTGGCCGGGCTGGAGAGCATGTGGGTCATCCAGCAGAATATAGTAATTGCCCCACAAAATCGTTTCCGGTTGAAGCCCGAATCTTTCCGCGATCCCGAAGACCGTGTCGCCTTCCAGAACGGTGTACTTGATGACTTCCTGTCTCGGGCGGGAGGGGATGGTGGTATGAACCTGTGCCAGTCGCGGGATGCCCCCGAACAGGTCCACCTCCTGTTGCGGGAGATCGGCGATTCCCGGTACCGGCGCGGTCGGGCCCGCCTCCAGGGCATTCGCCACAATTTCAGCCTCCGGCTGCTGCGCATAGAAAAGCCGCACCAGCCAGACTACCACGGCCAACAAAATCACAGATAAGATCGTCGTTCCTGCACGCAGCATGGCCTCCCCCAGACCGATGCCCACCAGGGTATCCATCAGGTGTGAGAGCAGGCCCGGCGGGTCATTCTCGTTTTTTGGGGGGAGTTTGCTGTCCATGGAACCTTCCGTTCTCCAAACGGAGCATCATAACACGGGCAAAAATCAGACGTCAACCTGGCAATTTGGACGCTTAGCCTACGTTAAGCCTGCGCACGGCGTACGCCGGGGTTGATCAAGTGCAGGCTGCCGATGGAAATCAGCGAAACCAGTCCGCCCGTCAGCGCAGCGAGCGGTATGCCCCAGTTCTGTGCCAGCCAGCCGATGAGCAGGCTGCCAAACGGCGCGACTCCCTGAACGGCCCACAGATAGACGCTGAAGACGCGGCCGCGCAACCCGTTGGGCACACTGAGCTGGATGAGCGTATTCATCGTGACAAGCTGCGTTACGGTGCCCCAGCCGATGACCGTCAGCAGTAGGAGGGAAATCCCTTGACTCGTCGTATAACCCAGAGCGATCAGCGGAAGGATAAAAGCGATCTGTCCCAGGGTAACCAGGATTCCCTTCTTACGCGAAGTGCTCAGGTAGGCGGCCATCAATGCGGCAACGAGCGCGCCTGCCCCCTGCGCGGCATATAGGCTGCTCGTGCGCTCCGCAACGATGGATTCGGTATCGCCTGCCATCTGCAGCACATCCCGCGCCAGGGCAGGGATCTGCTGGACCATCGGGAATCCAAAGAAGCCGATCAGGGCGGACATCAAGATGATTGTGGCGACGAGCGCATTGGTGCGAATATAGATCAGCCCCTCGCGGAATTCGGCTTTCAGACCTTTGTTGGCGTTTTCCTCTCGTGGGATTTTGTAGCGTGTGCGCGCCAGGAACAGCCCGCTGATCACGAACAGAAAGCTGACTCCATTTGCCAGAAACACGCTGCCCTCCGTGCCGGTCGATGTGAGAAGCCACGCGGCGGTCAATGGCCCGAGCACGCGCCCGATGTTGAAAACCATCGTCTGCAGGGCAATCGCACTGGGCAACGCCTCACGTCCGGCCAATTCAATCAACATGGATTGCCGGGCAGTAATCTCCACCGCACTGGCTGTCCCGAAGATCAGGGCCAACAGAGTGATATGCCAGATCTGGACCTGTCCGGTAAATGTTAGCGCAGCCAGCCCAAGAGCCTGTAGTGACATGATGGACTGAAAGACGATGACTGTCTTGCGTTTATCCCAGCGCTCCACGAGGACTCCCGCGGGCAGGGCCAGGAGGAGAGTTGGCAAAGTACTGGCGAATCCGATCACACCCAGGTCAAGTGGGCGGCCGGAGATGCGATACGCCAGGTAGGGCTGGGCTGTATTCTGCATCCAGGTGCCGATGACCGAGATGAATTGTCCAGCCAGGAACAAGACGAAGTCTGAGGAACGCAGCGCCGGAAAATGCCGGCTCAAGGCCAGTTGAGTCCGGCCGATCACGCTGTTTCTAGGGGAACTACCAGCTCCGGTCTGTCATTCTCTGCTTTATTGACCAGTGTGGAAACGGGGTAAGCGGACATCTCTTCGGCAGGGAAAGGTTTGAGCAACGGTTTCAGGTTTTCGGGCGTCTGGGCCGAGGGGTCCA
>DASTFG010000005.1:0-8414 GCA_035708785.1 Anaerolineales bacterium | reverse complement strand
TGTGCTGCAGGTGCAGATGTACTACCCGCACTCCCGCCAGCAGACCGACGGGTCCAACATCGACGTCACCGTGCCTCTCGCCAACAATATCCGCGTGGCCGGCCTGATGCACGAGCCGCACGATGGCTCATCGGTCACGATGGCCGGTCCGATGGGCATGGTCAAGCTGTTCGTGCGCACGGGCGTCCAGGTGGTGCGAGATGTGTACGCGGCCTACCAGACGAAGCTCGATGAACTGGGAATGGCAGGCAAGTCGCTGGCGGTCGCGATTGTCCACCATGCCAATTACAAGATCAACAAGCTGAAAGAGAAGCATTTACAGAACGAGGGAATCGTCCTGCCGATGCCGTGGCTGCTGAGCGAATTCGGCAACGTCAGCGCGGCTTCGAACATGATCGCCTTTCTGCGCGAGCTCCCCAACATGAAACCATTCGATCACATCCTGATCGACGGCTTCGGCGCGGGCACGTATTACGACGCGCTTGCGGTGGAATTGGGAGGGTAGCTCGCGTCCTGAGTGCTGCGCAATCGAAGGACAGGCCTCAGGCAAACCTATAGTTCTCGAGTTATGCGCGCTTCGACTACGTGGCGCCAGACCTCAGCGCAAAGCGTCTCGACCACCGCGCGCCACTCCGCTCAGCGCGAAACTTTAGTTAATAGGAGAAATTGCATCCGGAACCTCCAGCCGGATGCAATGTTTTTGTAACTTTCTATCATTTATTTCGTCTTGTTTACAAGATGGCAAGGATCCCTTATAAAGGTGAAAACGGACGATGTATCGTGAGAAGGAAAGTCAGGAAATCGTCAGACTGCTATACCGGCTGAAGATGATCGAGGAGGAATATCCTCCTCGCATGTTTACGGTGCGCCGCACGAATTTCATGAATCTCCTTGCCCGCTATTTGAGCCGCTGGTTAGTCCGTGTTTGATCCCTCAAAGCAAAAAGAGCCCTCGCATGGTCCATCCTACACATGCGAGGGCTCTTTTTTTATTTTTAACTTCGCCGCGGAGATTCCATCGAATGTATCAATGAAGCCGGCTAGCCTTCGGGACGTTCTGTATCTGCAATCAACTCGCGTGACTGTGTTCGGAGCGCCGGAACCAGTTCTCCCATTCGCGCTTCTCCCATAAGACGAGGATCGGCGCGGCAATGAAAATGGAGGAATACGTACCACTGAACAGGCCGACCAGCAGGATGACGGCAAATTCCTGCAGCGTGACGCCTCCGAACAAAGCCAGCGCCAATAAAAGGAATTCCACTGTCATTAACTGGGTGTTGATCGAGCGCTGGAGGGTCTGCACGATCGAATGATTGACCAGCGTTTCATAATCCAGGCGGCGGAAGATATTAGTGTTCTCGCGGATCCGGTCGAATACCACGACCTTATCCTGTACCGAAAAGCCGATCACGGTCAATAGGGCAGTCAGGAAGAGCGCGTCCATTTGCCAGTCGAAGAGCAGCGCGCCGATCCCGGCCACGCTGAACACCACGGCCACATCGTGCACCATCGCAATGATGGCGCACACCCCATAGCGGAAAGCATTCGGGACTTTGCTGAAGGCGAAGGTGATATAGATGACCACCGCCAGAGCGGCGGCGGCGACGGCCAGTGCAGCGCGCGATGTGACCTGCGCGCCGATGCTGGGCCCGACGCTATCGAAGCGGATCACCTCAACCTGCGCGCCGGTCTCTGTCTGCATGGCGGAGATCACGCTGTCGCGGGTTTCGTTATCGAGGAATGAGGAACGGATGACGAATGTCCCGGCATCGGTGGTCTGGACCTGGGCATCGTCGATGCCGGCGGTTTCGTACAGGGTCACGAGATCACCGGGCTGGGGCGTCTCGCCTCCCTCGAACTGCACTTCGAGCAGGGAGCCGCCCGTAAAGTCGATCGCAAGGGGCAGGCCGTTGGTCGCGAGCAGGATCAGACCGGGAAGAATGACGAGCAGGGAAACGGCAAAGTATAAGTAGCGTTTGCTGAGGAGGTCTATCATTGTGCGCCTCTTAGATCCCGAACGCGGCTTCGAAGTTGGTCGGTCTGAACGTTCTGAGAACGAGCGTCAACAGTGTCCGCGTAACGAAGAAGGCTGTGAAGAGCGAGATCGCCACGCCGAGGGCCAGGGTGAGGGAGAATCCCTTGACGATGGTCGCACCGAACGACGAGCCGAACCAGTACAGAATCAGCGAGGTGATGATCGCCGCCAGGTTCGAGTCGCGGATCGAGGGCCAGGCCCGCGTCCAGCCCTGGTCGACGGCCTGGGCCAGGTTGCGGCCGTTGCGCAATTCCTCCTTGAGACGCTCGAAGATCAGGATATTTGCATCCAGCGCCGCGCCGGTGCTAAGCAGGAAGCCCGCGATGCCGGGCAGAGTCAGCGTGAAGTGGAACCACTTGAAGATGGCGAAGGCGATGGCCGCGTAGAAAAGGATCGAAAGCGTGGCCACCGTGCCGGGCAGGCGGTAGTAAATGATCATGAACAGGATGACGACGACCATGCCGACCGCGCCCGCGACCAGACTCTTCTGCAGTGAATCTTCACCCAGTGTCGGACCGATGATTCGGGTCTCGACGACTTTGAGGGGGATAGGCAAGGAACCGTAGCGCAATTGAACCGCCAGCTCGTTCGCAGACTCTGCCGTAAACCCGCCGCTGATCTGTCCCTGCCCGCCAGGGATCGACCCCTGGATGACAGGCGAGGAGATCACCACCTTATCCAGGGTGATAGTCAGGTACTTGCCGACGTTTGCAGCCGTGTGCTGCGCAAAAATCGTCGTGCCTTCGGGAGAGAGCGTGAAGTCGATGGCAGCGCCGCCGGCCGGGTCCGGCGCGACGTTCACACTTTGCAGCTCGCGGCCGGTCATGATGGTGTGATAGACGGTCTGCTGCTCCGGGCTGGCCGGGTCAGGGGTAGGGACAACCTGTGTGCCGGTAGCAAAGTCGGTCTGCAGCACGGTTCCGGGCTGTGGGCTGTAGTCGCCGGTATCCACAAACTCCAACAGACCGGTCTGCTGGATGATGTCGAGGATGGCATCCGCATCCTCCGCGCCGGGGAATTCGCCCACGATGCGGGTATCCCCTGCCAGCTGGATCAGGTTCTCGCTGACCCCCAGGGCGTTGGTCCGGTTTTCGACGATACTGCGGGCGGTCTCCATGGCAGCGGCGTCCACTTCCGTGCCTTCGGGCAGGTCGGCTTCGAGCAGCACCTGCAAGCCGCCCTGCAGATCAAGGCCCAGGCGCGGCCGGACATCCCGCTGGAAGATGATCGTATCGTTGAATGGATTGACGAGCTCGATCTCTTCGCTCAGGTCGATCCACAGAGCCAGTCCAAGAATGAGAAGTATGATAAGAATGCGATTGGTTATGTCACGGAACATGCGTTTTGAATCTCCATCCAAGAAAATGTGGCGCTTGGTCTCGTTACGAGCGGAATGCTGCCCAAATCGCTCTACTCAACCATCTGGCGCCACGCGGGGATGATTATACTCCTGTTGTAGGTTCATTGACCAGGGAGGATATCAAGAAACAATATTCCAAAGCAGCCTCCCTTCACCGCCTTGATCAAGCCGCCGTCCCCGGCGGCTCGTATAGATCGAATGACCCCCGCCGAGGACGGCGCTCGGAGCAAACTAAGTATGGCAGCATGAGCACTTAATAGACCCACTCCTCGAATAATTGCGTGAGATCGCAGCTGCAATGCTCCTCCGCCATGGTCTTCAGGGTTTCTGGTGTGGCGATATCCCAGGAAAGAGCCTCGCTATAATCCCTGATGAAGCGATCGAAGGCATCCGTCCCTATCTCCTCGCGCAGGGCGACGAAGAAGAGCGGTCCACGCCCGTAGACGATCCCACTGTATTCCTGTCGTGAGTAGGCGGCCACCGGCAACCCGATCGGGATATCTGCGTTCCCCACGCTTGCCCAGCGGCCCTCCAGCGACCGGTGAAAACCTTCTGCGCCGTTCGGGCCATACTCATCGGCGTAATACTGGAGGGTGATGAACTGGGTCAGAGCCTCATCGAGCCACGGGTCGTCGAGCTGGTCATCGCCGACGAGATTGTAGAACCATTGATGCCCGACTTCGTGTGCGACGGTCGATTCCATATAGACGCTCGCAGGCGCGCCGCGATAGTCGCTGTGCACATCATAGATGCGCGAGGTGATCGCAGTCATCGCGGGGTATTCGATGCCGAGCGCCAGGGTGGGCGTGGAGACAATATCGAATTCCGTATATGGATAGGGTGCATAACGCGCGCTGAAATGCCCGATCGCGTTTGCCGCCACCTCCAGAGCCATCTGCGCGCCCTGCCTGGATTCCCGCGGGGCATAACTGCGGACGGTCACCTCGCCAAAGGTCTGTGACAATTCCTCATACACGGGGCTGGCCGCCAGATAAAAATCGCGCGCGGGACCGCTCGCCGCCACCAGGGTCTGGACCTTCCCGGCTTCGGACCGGTCGATCTCACGCCCGGACGTGACCACGACCAGCTCCAGCGGTGCATGGACGCGCACAATATAGAAAGACGCGTCCGCGTAGGTGACATCCCCGCTCTCCGGCGGAATCTCCGCGTTCCAGCCCTCGTCGTCGAATACCGCGATCATGGGATAGGCATGCGCCAGCGCCAGGACGTCTTCGACGTATGCCAACACACCGTAATTCGATCCGAGTGTTCGAGGAACGGTAACATCGAAGTCCATCTCGAGTACGAGGCTTTGACCCGGCTCCAGCGGCGCGGAGAAGGGCACGATCATCAGGCTGTTCTCGAGTTCGTATTTTGGATTCACAGATTCGCCGTCCGCACGCAGGTTCGAGATCGTCATCTCCCCACCCAGGATGTTGGGGAACAGCCGGAAGCGGACCTCGTTGAGCCCAGCATCTTCGGCGTTGGTGTAGCGGACTTCTTGCGTCCCTTTGATGTAGTCCAATTCATCTGCTATGTTGAACTCGATGTGATAGACACTTGCACCGTCGAGTTCGTCCAGGATGCGCTGTTCGGAGGCCACCAGCCCGGCTTCAAAAATAGAACGGTCCTCCCAGGTAATTTGGAAAGGGTCGGTGCCTGGCGGGAGTGCAGGCGTGGGAGTGGGCCCCGGCAGAAAAAGCGAACAGGAAAGTTGAACCAGGCAGAGACCGGTTAGAAACGCAGATAGTCGATTCATCAACTGATCCTTTTATTGGGCCGCCCCGCAGGAGAGTGGCGAAGAACACAGGCCGGAGCGTTTACGAACTGCGGGAATTTAAAAAATCCAGGGCTTTTTGCAGGACCTGTTCGGGAGTCAGTTCGTCGGTCTCGATAAACAAGTGTGCGTGTTGGCGCGCGTGCGCGAGTCTGCGGAGCTCTTCGGTGTAGTCCTTTTCCTGCCAGTCGAGATGACGGCGGGCAGTGCTCACGGGATACGATGCATTCAGGTAGATCAGAAACTGAGGTTTGGTGATGATCTGCCACATGGCCTGCACATGGGAATGTTCCTGCGCAATATCACGGCAGGTGTAACCATTTTTTTCGAGGCCGGCGGCGAGCGTGGACTTGCCCGATCCGCAGGGCCCGACGATGCCGACAAGCGGCCTGGTACTTGGAGGCTCCATTATTGATTATCCTGCATAAGCTTACTGAGCTGCTCAGGCCCGCCAAGCACGGCCAGAGTATCCCCGGCGTGGAGTGGGCGCGTATCGGTGGGATGCATTTCAGACTGGCCGTCGTGCCGGAGCAGGATGATGCTGAGATCGTAGTTATCTTCCACATAACCGACAGTCTTGTGTGCTAGATGAGAATCCGCTGGGATGGTCAGGCGCGCCAGGCTAAGCTGCTGGCCCTCAATGGAGATGGGGTTCGTCACATCCGCGCCGGCCGCTGCGGCGGCAAAAACGGGCGCGGCCATTTCGGTGGCGCTCAAGGCGGTAAAGCCGAATTGGTCCTGCAGGGCATGGGCAAAGTCTTCGTCAAAGATGCGGATGATAACCTGGATGCCCGGGTGGAGGCTGCGCGCCTTCAAGGCGATCTGAAGGTTCATCGCATCGTTCTGGCTGGCCAGGACAATCGTGCGTGCCTCCCTGATGTTCGCGGCTTCGAGGGCGACGGCACGCGTGCCATCCTCCTGGATGACCGGCACACCCATCTTCTGCACAGCCTTAAAGGAATCGATGGACGGGTTTTGCTCGATCACCGTGACCTGCTTGCCCATTTCGTACAATCGCTGGACGATGCGGTATCCGAGGTGCCCCAACCCGACCAGGACAATATGGTTTTTCAGCGTGGAGGCAACAGCCATCTCCCACTCCTTACTGCGCGCGCGGCGGTTGAAGAGCAGGCTCCCAAAGTCGGCCAGCCCCTGCGCGAGGATGATCAGCCCGACGAGGGGCATGAAAAAATGAAACGCCTGCAAATAGGGATGCTGCGGGAAATCGCCGACGACCTGTAAAAAGGTGGCACTCAGGATGATATAAACCGCCTCCCCGGCATTTTGAACGGGCTCTCCCAAACGGTTTGCCAGGATCCGGTAATACATCCCGCCGCCGATCACGACCAGCGTGAAGAAGAGCAGCGGCAGGCGAAATTCGTTCAGAAGGATCAGGGTATCGCGCCAGGTCGCCTTCCATTGCCGGACGATCGGACTCATGACAGATTCGCGACCCCCTCGAGCGGCAGGCGCACGGTCATCCGGCGGACATTATCTCCGAGGCGCGCGGTGACCTTCAGCACGACGACACTGATGTCATCCGCGGGCCGATCAGAGTCCAGGCTGACGGCCTGGGCAAGCAGCGCATCCGCGACCATTTGCGGGCTGGGGTCCTGATCGTCCAACACGGCGCGGATGTTGGCGCCCACATCCATCGGAAGGCCGCGGCGTTCTCCCGCATGGGTCAGGCCATCTGTATACATGACGACAATCAGGTCAGGTTCGATCGCAAGCTCGGTGATGAGAGGGCGCACGTTGCGTGAGATACCGAGCGGAACGCTCTCCTCGTCGATCATATCGATCATCTCGCCGCGACAGATGAAGATGGGCGCCGGGTTGTTTCGCGTCAAGACGAGCGTCCCGGTGTGCAAGTCCACGGAGGCGATATTGAGCGTGCAGATGACCTTGCCCTGCTTCTCGGTGAACAGCGCGTCGGAGGCGGCACGCGCCGCGGCACCATCGCGCACACCTTCGGCTAGCAGACCGATCACTTTGCGCACGACCATCTGCGAGACGGCTTTTGCCCCCCGCCCGGAAGTCTGCCCATCCGCGAGCACGACGGAGAGTCCGCCGTTCGGCCGCTCGACAACTTCCAACGTATCCCCGCTCTCGGACATGGCATATTTGTTGACCTTGGCGACGGCGATTTGCACTTCCATGCCCTCATTTTACTATGGGTTGGAGTTGGAACGCATGCCACACAGACACGGAGTGACTGAGTTTTTTGGCCTCACGGTCTTAACGGAATTGTTTCGCCAGATCGAGCGGTGTATCAGGAAAAATGCCAGAGAGCCGTTTCTTACAGATCACCGCGTCAGTGCGGAGGCGGAGCCTCCCTGGCTGAGTGCAAGCAGTTCTGATTTATTCGTCATGACCATGTCGCCATACTGACTGAGCGCCAGCGCAGCCAGCGTAACCCCATAGCGTAAGCCGGCGGACAGATCTCCATCCAGCCAGCCGTGGATGACTCCCGCGGCCAGGGCATCCCCTGCCCCGAGCCGGTCCATGATCCGGGTTGGGCGGGCTGGTTCATGCTGCCAATCACTTCCGTCCCAAAGCATCGCGCCTTCCTCACCAAAGGTGAGGATCACATGACGTGCCTGGCTCTGGTCCCGCATTCCCCTCGCAATCTCCCGCATCGTCCCATTGCACTTGAACAGGCGTACCGAGTCGGCGCGACTGCAAAACAGAAGCTCCACCTCTCTAATCAATGGCAACAGCGTTTGGGCGGCATCGGCTTCAGACCAGAGTTTTTCGCGGTAATTAATATCGAAGCTCACAGCGATATCGCGTTTCCTGGCGCGGGTGACAGCCTCAGTAACAATCCCCCGGCATGATTCAGAGAGCGCAGGTGTGATGCCTGTCAGGTGCAGAAGGCGCGTGTCCAGCAATAGATCCCAATCGATCTGGTCCGCCCTGAGTTGGCTGGCACACGAATGCGCGCGATCGTAGGTCACCTGAATGCCGCGCGGCGGTTCACCAAACTCGACGTAATACGTGCCCATGCGTCCATTCTCATTCCAGATCACACCACTCGTATCTACCCTGGCTATGCGCAGAGCGTTGGCGGCAAGCCGTCCCAGTGGGTTCTCCACAAGAGACCCTACCCAACAGGTCCGCCGCTCCAGGCGCGACAGCAGCGTGACTACATTGGCTTCCGCGCCAGCAGGATAAGCATCCAGGTTTGTAGCGTTTTCGAGTCGCTTCCCGGATGGGACGCAGTAGCGCAATAACATTTCGCCC
>DASTFG010000004.1:0-2739 GCA_035708785.1 Anaerolineales bacterium | reverse complement strand
GCCGGCCAAGTTCGCGGCCAAGCTGCGCGAGATGAAGACCGATAACAACCTGCTTCTCCTCCATACCAATTACGATGCCGGTCATGCAGGTGCCAGCGGACGGTATGACAACTTAAAAGAGGTGGCCGTCGATTACGCCTTTCTGATTGATAGATTGTGCAATCCAGACAACCCTCTTGAGGTACATATCGTAAAGGGTATATAATCCCAGCGATTTCCCAGGTACGTCACTCTGAGTGAGTGGCGCCTCTGGCTCCACACGCGAAGAATCCCACGGATTTGAGCCGAAAGGCTCAAATCCGTGAGTCACCTTCGCCTTGCGCAGGGCGACATTCGGTAGAATATCCTTGAAATTGGGTATACCCTGAATCCAGGGACATACATAGTCTTTCTGAAGAGAGGCAGCATGGATCGTTATCTTGTCGAATCACCACATGAGCCCGAAGACTGCGATGCGGTCGTGAAGGAAATCCACGCAGCGGGTTACTTACATCACTTCGAATGGGGCTGTCATGATGGGGCACACTGCGGCTGGGCGATTATTGAGACGGATAACCGGGAACACGCAAAGCAGATCGTTCCCTGGCGGATCCGTGACAAGGCCAGGATCGTAAAGCTGGAAACGTTTGGAACAGCCAATAAGACCCATTCGAAAAAGAGTTGATACCAAGGTCGTAGTGTCCAGAGAGCAAGATCGGCAGTACGGCCGATTTCTTTTACGCTTTCACACTATGAACAATCATATTCAGGAGGATGCAAGACAATGACTTTTCCCATTGCCCCAAAACGACCCCAAGAGATCACGCAGCACGGCCGGACCCGGGTAGATAACTATTTCTGGATGCGCTATCGCGAAGATCCCGAAGTGCTCAAGTATCTGCATGCCGAGCAGGACTATCTCGAAGAGGTGATGCAGCACACCAGGCCTTTGCAGGAACAGCTCTTTCAGGAGATGAAGAGTCGCATCAAAGAAGATGATTCTTCGGCGCCCGAAAAGGACGGCCAGTATGTTTACTACACGCGTTACGAGACCGGGAAACAGTATCCGTTCTACTGCCGGAAAAAGGCAGCAGCCGAAGGACCTGAAGAAATCCTTCTCGACCAAAATGCCCTGGCTGGTGAGAACAATTTTTGCCGGATCGGGTCTTTTTCCGTCAGCCCCGACGAGAACCTGCTCGCCTATTCAGTAGACGCGGACGGCACGGAAGTCTGCACCATCCATATCAAGGACCTGACCACGGGCCTGTTATTGCCGGAGGCGATCACCAACACATTTGGCGATGTCTATGGTCATACAGGTGTGGAATGGTCTTGCGACGGAACGAGTTTTTTCTACGTGACGAGGGACGCCGCGCTCAGGCCCTTTCGCGTCTACCGCCACATCCTGGGCACGGACCCTTCCCAGGATAGACTGCTCCTGGAAGAAAAGGATGAGACGTACTTCCTCTGGCTGACACAGAGCAGGAGCAAAGCCTATATCATGGCTCACCTGCAGTCCACCACGACCGATGAATGGATGTACTTTCCCAACGATGGGCGAACCTTTGAGTTCAAATCCTTCCAGCCCCGGATCAAAGGCATCGAATATCAGGTGGAGCACGCGGGGGATCATTTCTTCGTCATCACCAATGAGAACGCACAAAACTTCAAGCTCATGCGCGCACCACTCGATGCCACTACGAAAGAACACTGGGAAGAAGTGATTCCCCATCGACCCGATACGCTGGTCACTGGCATGGATGCGTTCGAGCAATTCCTCGTCCTCTACGAACGGCACGGCGGCTTCCGGCAGATGCGCATCTCCGGGATTGATGGTCTGACAAATGCCTGGAACGTTCCTTTCCCCGAGCCCGTGTTCAACTTTATCCCCATGCGGAATCCCGAGTACAAGACAGATGTCCTGCGATTTACATATACCTCGCTTGTGACTCCAAAATCGGTCATTGATTTCAACGTCAAAGAGAAGACCTGGACGGTTGTAAAACAGGAGGAGATCCCCAGCGGATACGACGCCGGTCAATATGTGTCGGAACGCACCTACGCGACGGCTCCCGATGGGACGCGCGTGCCGATGTCGCTGGTATATAAAAAAGGATTGGAGAGGAACGGGAACAACCCCACCTTGTTATATGGGTACGGTTCCTATGGATACAGCATCGACCCCAGCTTTAGCTCGAACCACATCAGCTTGCTGGACCGTGGCTTTGTCTTTGCCATCGGCCATATTCGCGGCGGCTCAGAAATGGGCCGAGCCTGGTATGAAGACGGCAAGATGCTCAATAAGCGCAACACATTTACAGACTTCATCGCCTGCGCAGAACACCTCATTGCAGAGAAGTTCACTCGAAAGGAAAAACTTGCCATTATGGGGGTCTCGGCCGGCGGGCTGCTGGTCGGCGCCTGTTTGACGATGCGGCCCGACCTCTTCGGCGCGGTGATTGCGAAAGTTCCATTTGTGGATGTGATCAACACCATGAGCGACGCCTCAATCCCGCTGACCACGCTGGAATACGATCAGTGGGGCAATCCGGATCTCCAGGAGTACTTCGATTACATTATGTTGTACTCCCCCTACGATAACATCCGCAACACGGAATATCCTCATGTTCTGATCACAACCGGACTGAACGACCCGCGGGTTGCATACTGGGAGCCAGCCAAATTCGCGGCGAAACTGCGCGACTTAAGAACCGATAATCGAACGGTGCTGTTGAAAACAAACTTTGAGGCAGGTCATGC
>DASTFG010000003.1:0-7787 GCA_035708785.1 Anaerolineales bacterium | reverse complement strand
GCCCGGAAAATCAAAGCTCGTGATCCTCCCTGAGGAATCTCCTCGCGCTGCAACCGAAACCGCGACGGTCACGGAGGAGGCCGAGAGTGAGCCAACCTTACGGGACCTTGCCGAGAAGTACGATTTCACGGAGGATGATTTTCATGAATGGAAAGCCAGATACGGCGGCTCCGACGAATCTCTCCTTCAGCAGTTGCTGGAGCTGAAAGAGGAAAACCGGATGCTCAAAGAGATGTACGCCAATCTGAGCCTGGAACATCAAATGCTCAAGGAACGCCTTAACAAGAAGGATCGTTAACCTCCGGGCAGCCCGGCAGGTCTTGAGGGTGAGAGAAGCAGCTAAAAACCATTTTTGAGCATCCTTGCTCCAATTCACAAAGCTGATCAGGGCTGTATCCTGACACTTTTGCGCTGGCAACGAACCTGGTGATACAATCGGGGTCACCTGCGTTCTTACTTTCCCCAACGATCATCAAAGCACTTATACAGAAGAAGACGAGTTAATCAATATGAAATTATTGGATGCCGGATTACAGAAACGACGTTCCAGCAATGAAAATTTTCATCCCAAGGATTTTCTTTGGCTAAACATTCGAGACTTGCCGTACTTTCGTTCTTTGCTTCGAGCGGTGGAGGCGCAGTTTTACCAGGAGATCGATCTGGCAGCTCCGACGCTCGATATTGGATGCGGAGAGGGGCATTTCGCCGAGCTGACCTTCGACCGCAATATCGATGCCGGCATCGACCCGTGGCGGGGGCCCATCCGCGAAGCGAAGACCCGCCAGGTCTATCGCCTGCTGACCGAGGCGGACGCCGGCAGGATGCCGTACCCGGATGGATATTTTGCCAGCGCCTTTAGCAACTCAGTGCTCGAGCATATCCCGCATGTGGAGCAGGTATTAAGTGAAGCGGCTCGCGTATTGAAGCAGGGCGGCTTGTTTGTGTTCTGTGTACCCAACCATCGTTTTAATGAAAATTTGTCGATTGCCGCCGCACTGGACAAACTGCGGTTACGAAGATTGGCAGACATGTACCGGTCCTTTTTTACCTTTATTTCCCGTCATCGTCACCTCGATAGCCCTGAAACCTGGAAAAGCCGCCTGGAACAGGCCGGCTTTGTGGTCGAGAGATGGTGGCATTACTTTCCGCCGCGTGCGCTGGCGATGCTCGAATGGGGACATTACTTTGGGTTGCCATCGCTGATCATACGCAAGCTTACCGGGCGCTGGATTCTCGTTCCCGCTTCCTGGAATCTGATGCCGATCTACCGTTTGTTGGAGCCTCATGCAAAGGCCGTTGCATCCGAAGATGGTGTATGCACATTCTATATCGCCCGGCGGATCGAATAAGCTTTCGGTTGTGTTACACTTCCAGGTCATTACGCTGAAGAATACAGCTTTACAGTCTAGTGCCTCTTTCACGATGTCTTTCCGTTACTCTGCATATGGTCTTTATCAACTTTCCTCCAGCGCGCTGAAGGAGTCACATAACACTGCGCGCGAGGCAGAAGGGAAAAGCGAAGAGCGTTCCAGATAGAAATATGAGTGATGAACGAAAAGAAACCGGCCCACTGGAAGAGCCCAGTGTGCTCGACTATGTCAAATCACTGCTTCGATTTGGTGACACCGAGAAAATCCGGATCCCCTCTTTTGTGGAAGAGGAACGGGGGCAGGATCGAACCGCTCCACCAGTGCTAAGACAATCCGAAGAATTTTCTGTCTCCGAGACCAGTCCTGGTCCTCCTGCCATCGACGAAATGGAGGATCGGCATCCTCCACCGTACTCCCCGGCATGGACAGAGACGGCGCCCGAGATCAGGGCACGCCCCATACAAGCACCTTTCACCCCTTCTCCGCCCGTTCCTTTCCCCTGGCGCTCTTTAGGTGCGCTCTTCCTTGCCTTGGTAGGGCAGAGGTCATTTGAGCCTCCACAAGTATCTGCAGAACTTGGTGTTGCTCTTTATATTGCCGCATTTTCAATGCTGGGCTGGGCAATCTATCGAGGCGAGTGGACTCTCTCTCGACTCGCGCCCGATTCAGAAGACAGCGACCCGCTCACATATCGCCGCCTGCCTCTGCTCGTCGGTATCGGTCTGGGTTTGTGGGCATTCGGCATGTTTGGCGACAACCTGTTCACGCTCACGAATGTCGTCGTCTGGTGTTCGGCGGTGATCCTGTTCGTCTGGGCGTTTTGGTTAAGAGAGAGGAGCAGCAGGATTCTGGGAAGAACAGTGGCATTCCTTAAACGCGATCCCTGGACGATCAGGGTCTCGCATGGGATGCTTCTGCTGCTCGCGGCGACCGTCCTCGTGTTCTTTTTCCGCTTCCACCAGACAACCGGCGTGCCAGCCGACCCGATCAGCGACCATGCCGAAAAGATCCTGGATGTTTACGATATCACCCAGGGACAGACGCACATCTTCTTCATCCGGAACACGGGCCGCGAAGCGTTCCAGATGTACTGGACTCTCCTCGTCGCGAATCTATTTGGCACCGGCCTGTCCTTCCTCAGCCTGAAACTCGGAACAGCGATCCTCGGCTTCTTGACACTGCCCTTTATCTATCTGCTCGGAAAGGAAATCGGCGGACCACGCGTCGGCCTCTTTGCCTTTGTCCTGGCAGGGATTGGATACTGGCCGAACGTCATCAGCAGGTTCGGACTGCGCTTTCCCCTTTATCCGCTTTTCGCCGCGCCCACACTTTACTTTCTCATCCGCGGCCTGCGGACGCGGAACCGCAACGATTTCCTCCTCTCGGGTGTCTTCTTAGGGATCGGCTTGCACGGGTATAGCCCATTCCGCTTTATGCCCTTCGTTGTCCTCGCCGCGTTCCTGTTGTATTGGCTGCATGCCCAATCGCAGGGCGCGCGCAAGGAAGTACCCGTCTGGCTGTTCCTGTTAGGACTAACCTCCCTGTTCGTGTTCCTGCCCCTTCTAAGATACTGGCTGGAATACCCGGCTCAATTCAGCTCGCGCGCCCTGTCCCGCTTAACGGCTGTAGAACAGGCCCTGCCGGGGCACCCGCTGGGAATTTTCCTCTCGAACCTGTGGAATGGCCTGAAAATGTTCAACTTCGACGATGGCGAAATCTGGGTGATCTCGGTCACCCACAGGCCTGCACTCGACGTGGTCTCCGGCGCCTTATTCCTGCTCGGCGTCGCCCTGGTCCTGATCCGCTATATCCGCCACCGTCACTGGCTGGATCTGTTCCTGCTGCTATCTATCCCTTTGCTGGCAATGCCATCCATCCTGTCGCTGGCATTCCCGAATGAGAATCCGGCCATCAATCGCGCCGGAGCTGCCTATATCCCGGTGTTCATTCTCGCGGCGACCGCGTTCGATGGGCTCCTCACCAGCTTCGGGCGCGGAAGGACGCGTAATCTCCTGGCAGGGTTGCTGGCGGCGTTTCTCCTGTTCTGGTCTGCCTCCCAGAATTATGACCTGGTCTTCCGGCAGTATTACAACTCCTTTCGCAGCGCATCGTGGAACACGTCCGATATCGGTAAGGTGATCCGGGAGTTTGAGCTGATCTACGATAGAACGGATACGGCCTGGGTGGTGCCGTTCCCCCACTGGGTGGATACACGCCTAACCGCCATGTGGGTAGGAATTCCCAACCGTGATATGGCGATGTGGCCCGAGAATCTGCCCGGCACATTAGAAGTGGAAGGACCGAAGTTATTCATTGTGAAGGCAGACCTCGAAAACCCGCTTGGGAACGATCAGGAGTCTTTGGACACCTTGCAGGCCTTGTACCCGAGTGGTCAGCTGCGCATGTTCGACTCGGATGTGCCCGGGCATGATTTCTGGATTTTCCTGGTGCCACCCTAATCTACGCGCTGGGTAAAGGCTCGAGTGATCGCAAAGATTGCAGTCGCAGCGCAGAGTTAAGAGGATTACACCCCTGGGCTGTAATCCCTGTTATACTCGTCGGTTGCTCAGGGCGAGGTAGTGTATGGATCATCGCGAAAAGCATCGCTGGCTTTATGATGTGCTCTTCCTGCTGGTGCTTGCACTGGCAGGCTATTTGCGTTTGAGCGGCATCGACTGGGGCGAAGGCCAGCACCAGCACCCGGATGAGAACCATTTCACCAGCGTGCTCGAAAGCCTGCGCGCCCAGAAATGTGCCGACCCGAACATATCTGTGGAGTCCTGCCCTGAAGAGCAAAAGCGCTGGATCAGCCTCTGGGATTACTTCGACTCCGATACTTCGACGCTCAACCAATATAACCGCGGCTTCTCTTTTTATGTCTATGGCAACCTGCCGATGACCATCACCCGGATCGCTGCGGAAGCCACAAATCAAACAAACTTAAGGTTATTTGGCCGGCAGTTCTCCGCGCTGGCGGACCTGGTTGCGATCGTCTTCCTGTACCTGGTGGTCTCGCGCCTGTACGGCCGCCGGGTTGGACTCCTGGCAGCGCTATTTTCGGCAGTGACTGTCATGCAGATCCAGCAGTCCCATTTCTTCACAGTGGATCTGTTCGTGAATGCCTTTGCGTTTATGGCCATCTGGTTTGCCGTTGCAATTCTTGAACATAGGGAAAAGAAACGAGAGACTGGCAATGTACCTGGCGAGATACCTGTGGCGGATCAAGGGGCTCAACCTCCTGATAGGCAAGACAAAAATTCGCAATTCATGGATACGCCCTCTGTTCCTAGGTCAACGTTCTCAACCTCCAATCTCCAATTACTAATTACCAACCCACTCATCCTCCTCAGCATCGCCTTCGGAGTTGCACTCGGCATGGCGATGGCGTCGAAAATCAATATTGCCCCATTGGCTGTTTTGCTCCCCGGCGCGTTTATTCTTCGCTATTTTATTATCAATCGGGAAAACAAAGCTTTGGGTGTACCTGCTGCCGACAGCAATTTGAGCAGCTTCCGGCCTCAGTTGGCAACCGACTATTGGACCTTTGTTCTTATATGTCTCATCGCGGGTGGGCTTGCCACGATCATTTCCTTCCGCATCTTCCAGCCTTATGCTTTCGACGGGCTCTGGCTCAGCGAACAGTGGATCGCGAACATCAAGGAACAGCGTGCACAGGCGACCGGTGTTGCCGATCTCCCATGGAACCTGCAATGGGCGCGCCGCACTCATCTTTATTCTTTTGAGAACCTGACTTTGTGGGGCCTTGGTCTTCCGCTTGGCGTTCTCGCCTGGGCGGGCTTCCTTTACATGGGCTGGCGCATCCTCAAAGGCGAATGGCGCCACGCCTTACTGTGGGGCTGGACGGCGGCTTACTTCTTCTGGCAATCCCTGCAATTCAACCCGACCATGCGTTATCAATTGCCTATCTATCCGCTGCTGGGTATGATGGCGGCATGGTTTGTCTTTGAACTGGCCAATCCAAATATTTCAACAGTTCAGCGTCCCAACCTTCGAAGGGCGATTGCCGGAGTTCTCGGTGCAACCGTTCTGATCCTCACGGCGCTCTGGGCCTTTGCTTTCCACAGCATCTATCTGCGTCCTGAACCGCGCATCGCGGCTTCGCGCTGGATCTACCGGAATGTTCCCGGGGCGATCAACCTCCAGATTAAAACCGGGGAGGATGGCACCTACACCCAGCCCCTAGCTTTTCCCACAGGCACGATCATCGGTGAGAACGCAGCCTACTCCCTCAGCTTCACCCCGGCGCGCGATGGGCAGATCACGGGCGTCTTCCTTCCACATGTTGGAGAGCAAACCTTTGATCCCACCTCGGACCCAGCGAGCGAGAGGACGGAGCAGCATCTTGACTTGATCTTGTCCGAAGGGCCGAATCCGGCGCCGGAGCAGATCCTCGCGCGGGCCTCGGCGGCGATAGATGTAGGGTTGTCTGGAGACTTACGCGGCGATCCGGTGCTCTTCGAATTCGACCAGCCTGTTCCGGTTTCCGCCGATCAAAGTTACTCTCTCACCTTCGAGCCCTCGGCTGGATCCTTCACGTTCAGCGGCGCAGCCATCGCCAATGAGACAGACTACGATTATGGTCTTCCGTTCCGCCTGGATGGCTACGACGCATTCGGCGGCATTTATCAGGGCGACCTGAACCTGCAAGTCTACTGGGATGATAACGCCGAAAAGCTCGAGCGTCTTGTCAGCATCCTGGATCAAACCGATTACATCCTGATCCCGACCAATCATCAGTACGCCCAGATCACGCGTCTGCCCGAACGCTATCCGCTGACCACGCTCTATTACCGCGAATTGATCGGCTGCCCGCCTGAAAAGGAGATCATCTGGTGTTACCGCGTCGCAAAGCCGGGAGATTTCCAGGGCGGGCTCGGATTCGATCTGGTTGCGGTCTTCGAGACTTATCCAAAGCTTGGACCGATCGTCATCAACGACCAGGCGGCGGAGGAAGCCTTTACGTTCTATGATCATCCCAAGGCGATGATCTTCAAGAAGAACGCGGACTTTAATGCCGAAGATGTCCGGACCATCCTCAGCACGGTGGACCTAACAAAAGTTGTCCGGCTCACACCGCCGCAATTCGACGATTTCTCCAACCTGCTCCTGCCTGCGGACCGGCTGGCGCAGCAACGCGCGGGCGGGACCTGGTCCGAGTTATTCGACTATGATTGGATCCACAACCGTTATCCGGTTCTGGGATTGATCCTCTGGTATCTCTTCATCTTTGCTCTTGGCCTGGCTGTCTATCCATTGACGCGGCTGGCCATGCCCGGGCTGGCGGACAAAGGCTATCCGCTCAGCCGTGCGCTAGGATTGGTCCTGTTCGGTTATCTGGCGTGGATGGCCGGCTCGATCGAGATTCCGTATACCCGAATCACGATTGCCGTTGTCTTTGGCCTGATCCTTCTCGCTGGCGGGCTGCTTGCCTATTATCAACGCGCGGAGCTACGGGAGGAGTGGCGGACCGGACGGAATTATTTCCTCATGATCGAGGGACTCTTCCTGGCCTTCTTCCTGATCGACCTGCTCATCCGCATCGGCAACCCCGACTTGTGGCACCCCGCTCGGGGCGGCGAACGCCCGATGGACTTCTCCTACTTCAATGCGGTCATTAAAAGCACCTCCTTTCCACCGTATGACCCCTGGTTCGCGGGGGGATATATCAACTACTATTATTATGGTTTCGTGTTCGTCGCCACGCCCGTGAAGCTGCTGGGGATCGTGCCAACGATCGCGTATAACTTCATTTTGCCAACATTGTTCGCTATTGTCGGAATCTGCGCATTTTCGCTTGGATGGAATTTAGTCAAAGGTCGAACGTCCAACGCCAACAATGGGCGACCTTTGACGTTTGACGTTGGTTTTATTTCAGGCCTTGCTGCTTCCTGCCTGACGCTCTTGCTTGGCAACCTGGGTACCATCCAGCTGATTTATCAAAAACTACAGGAACTCGGCGCGGGAGGCGCGTTCAGCTGGGACTCCAGCATCTCCATCTTCCAGCGCTGGACCTGGGCGCTGCAGGGATTTGTGCTGACGCTGCAGGGCGAATCGCTTCCCATGGGATTCGGGGAATGGTACTGGAACCCAAGCCGCGTCATCCCTCCGGGTGGAGGCAACGAGATCACCGAATTCCCGTTGTTTACTTTTATCTACAGCGACCTGCATGCCCACATGATCGCGATGCCGCTGGCGCTGCTCGCCTTAAGCTGGGCGCTTTCCGTCGTGGCCGGCCGCGCCCAATGGCGGAATCCGCTCTCTGCCGGGCTGGGACTCGCCGTGGGCGGGCTGGTGATCGGCGCGTTGTATCCCACCAATCTGTCCGACACGTATACATATCTGCTGATCGGGCTGATCGCGCTCGGATACGCGATCTGGCGCTATGTAAAGGTCAGA
>DASTFG010000002.1:0-3345 GCA_035708785.1 Anaerolineales bacterium | reverse complement strand
TTATGTCAGATCAGTTGGTGATTTGTTGAAGCTAAAGTGGCTTCTGACTCTCTTTACAAACAGATATTGCTTAGGGACCGACATGGTGATCAGGTTGAGCAACATTGCCCATTCCTGAGATGGTCAAAACGCTATAACGCCAGTCGGGGCCCCATTCTGGACTTGCATTTTCCTCACGGAAGCGCGGATCAGTACGGTGCACGATCAGATAGTTATACTGGCCGTTGTCACCGTAACCGCTGCAATTAATGTGATTCTGGATCCAGCCCTTATCCATGAACGGGTCATTTCCGAAATCTGCGCGGTAGTTAATGACATAATTGCACTGGGTAAGGGTAGCCTGATCAAGATCCTGAATTGAGGATACAGTTCCATAAACCCGGCCATCGCCTAAGTCCCAGTACCAATCTGCATATTCATCATATGCGTAGACACTGTAATAGTGGCCAACAACAGTACCATCTCGGTCACAGTGGCCGGGAACCGTCGTTTTTGAATCAGTCGAATCACAGGGACTAGCCTGTGCTGGAAACGCCGCAAATGCCAGCATTGTCAGCACCCCAAATACTGTGAGTAGATAACGTTTAGTTCGATTCATTGTGTCTCCTTTTTTTATCAAGGTTCGCCAACCTCTCTCAAGGTGAAGTTCGGACGGGACAATTCAATAAGCTCGATTTCGGATGAAAATCAACAGCAATTGATATTTGTTACTCGAAAATCTTCTATGAGGAAAAGCCGCCTTTGGCGCTATGACCGAATGGGCCTCGATGCTCCGCCCTGCCGACATCTGCCTGCGATGTGGCTGAGTTCCTGGTCATGGCACAGGGACACATCCCGGCGTTCCCGCCCCAGAGATGGTTCCTGTTTTTTTGCGTCTGCATCTCTTCCCCCACCGAACCCCTCAATCGCTCTAATCTTCACCCGGACTCTGGGCCGTCTCTTCCGGCCCTGCATCCTTCCAGGCCCTCTGGCTCTCCACTTTGTTGACATACTTCAGCTCCCCCCGCTGGACGATCAGGTGGATCTCGCCATACTCTCCCAGCGAGGCGAGCAGCTCGTCGATCTGCCGGACCTGCTCAGGGGTCAGCTTCCTGAGCGGGATATCCTTTCGAAGATATGCAGGCTGTGATTTCTCAGAATGCTCCATTGTTGCTCCTGCTCGCGGCACAAAAAAAGAGGCCATGAGGCGCTCCTCGCAGGAAGTGCTCTCATGACCTCCGGGAATCTTTCGCCCTCGCCAAGGCCTAAGTTATCAGATTTGTAAGTATTTTACTCCCACAAACAGCCCTGTGCCATTATGACTTCGTTGCGAAAACCTCATTCTTTCGATTCATTTCCGCAAACCTTGAAGCTTTCGACTTTGTTGATATACCTCAGCTCGCCGCGCTGGACGACCAGGTGGACCTCCCCGTATTCACCCACCGAAGCAAAGACTTCATCGATCCGTGTAACCTGCTCCGGCGTAAGTTTTTTCAGTTGGAGCTCCCGCAAAGGAGCAACAGAACTGGATGAACTGTTTGTTATGGCCATCAATACCTCTCCCACATCTCTTGATTCGTGCGCCGCACCTATCCGAGCTGGCTGCCGTTACAGATGCAAGTGAACCCCGATGATATCCCACGCTTAATATTATAAGCCGTTTGGAGGATGGCGCAATAGGCATTTGCCTATCCGTGCTCCGCCCTTCCGACATGCTCGGGTGCATGCCGGCCCCCGGATCCCCGTGACACAGCAAGCCGTCCTGGCCCTTGCGGGTTTCTGTTCTTGCCGAGGGAGCTCGATCTGGCTTGCCGGAAGTTCCAGGGCAGGCTGGCGCTCCCTGTGCAGAAGCTTCAATAAGACCCGGACCCGTTCCTGGCCGGACAGGCCGCCTCACAGCCCCCGCACCCCTGTTTTCGGGCTTCTCCCAGTTATTTCGTGATCTACTGATTAGATCAGCGCCAGGCCTGAACTCTTTCTCCTTCGGCCACAAGATCTGTCAGGCCATAGCTGCTCTCGACTAACTCTTTGAGGCGCTGGGTGAACCGGGCCGCCGGTGCACCGTCAACGATGTCATGATCGAAGCAAACTGTCAGGCACAGGTACTCACGGATCTCGATGCGCCCCTCGATCACGCCGGGCTTCTCGGCAATGCCGCCGAGTGCAACATCCAGGGTATGGAGACCGAATGGAATGGCCCAGCCGCTGCCTTTGCCGAACATCCCGACGGAGGTCATGCCGACTGTCCCAAAACTCTTTTTTAGCCAGAGGGGGTTCCTGAAGATGAACCAGAAGAAGATGTCCCAGGCAAAGGCCGGCAAAAGCCCAAGCCACTTGACCCCGGATTCTCGCGTCTGCTCCGGCTTTGCCTGGGTCGTGCGGATCTCAGCGTGAATGTCTTGCAGCGTCCGCTTGTTGGCGGCGCGGACCCAGTGCGGTATAACCTTCTTTCGTCCATCCGCTTCCATCTCGATCATGGTATTCACATCTACCTCTTCAAAGACGATGAGGCGATTTCGCCAGTCGCGGTAGGCATGCATGCGCCTGTTCTGGTCGATAGCTCGGCCAAGACAGGCAATGACGAAAGCCGTAAACGAGAGTGTTTCGCCAGTGCGCGCTTTATATTCACGGATCATGCGGCGCGGCTCGGTTACATCTACTTCGATCAAAGCGTATATGGTATGTTTCCGCGAGGCGAGCCGCCCGCCCTGAATCGTTACCTGCCGTTCCATGGGAAATGGCAGTACTTGATAGGGAATCTGATTCTGATTCATCGCATCGCTCCTTATACGCCTTTGACCTTACCTCGTGACCCGGGCCGCTTCCCCCAACAGGTTCTCCAGGTAGGCGTCATCGTCAAACGCCCGAAGCTTCCAGCCCGGTGCCAGCCGGTCCAGCAGGACAGCCTGCGCCATACCGGTATAGTAAAAACGTCCCTCCCCCTGATCGTCCGCCATTCTGGTAAGCTGGTCAAGTTCCCGCGACCAGCGGTTTTCAAAGCCGGCATAATCCTCGAAGTCAGCCAGCCGGCTGGTATCTGAGATTGGCAGATAGTTACCCGCAGCAGCCTGCCTCCAGATCTCCAATTCCACATAGCGAGCCAGACCTTCCAGCCATTCCCTGTGTTGCTCGTAAGCGACCAGTTCCGGCGTGAGGTTCGCCGCTTCCCTGCGAGCTGCGCGCCCGGCCAGAAACTGGCGGGCCAGCGCAAGCGTCTGTGCGTCATCGGTGGAACGCAGCGCGGCCGCCAGTAGATCCAGTTCGCTCTGCCAATCCGCCTGCAGGGATCCGTCGTCCCATGGGTATTGAGCCTCGGAGCGGCTTGCCAATTCAGCTTCCGCAAATTTGGCAGGGGCGGTCATGCCC
>DASTFG010000001.1:0-7449 GCA_035708785.1 Anaerolineales bacterium | reverse complement strand
CAGAAGACGGGCATGGAGACGCCGATGTTCGCGCCCACCATGGTCACCACATCTGTGGCAGAGTTATGGCGGACGGCCGCGATGATGCCGGCTGGTATCCCAACAAGCAAGGCCAGCGTGAGCGCCGCCAGGCTTAATTCGATCGTCATCGGCAGGCGTTCGATCAGGATCAGCGTCACGGGGCGGCTGAAGCGAATGGAATTCCCGAAATCGCCGCGCAGGATGTCTCCCATATAAAGTGCAAACTGCACGGGTATGGGCTGGTCCAGCCCTTGCTCGCGCATAAAGCGATCACAGACCGCCTGGGTGGCTTTCTCACCGAGCATGGCTTTGCACGGGTCGCCTGGTATCAGGCGGCCGAGTACAAAGGTCACCAGCAGGATGCCAAAGAGAACGGGGACAGACAGGATCAGACGGCGGATGATGTACTGGGCCATGGCTCCACGGCCTTTCGGGTAGAGAGTGACTGGCAGGAGGGTGAGTCGCAGTTCCAGCGCGCTCGCCCTCCCACCGTGTCGATTAATTCTGCGTTTTCTTTATTGAGCGGGTGCGTTCATTAACTGGTCCCAGAGATACGTGTAGTACTCCCAGGCGCCAGTATTCCCAACGTGATAGGGACTCGATGCATCGATTCCGGCCGTCCAGGACGCCACCACGTCATTGGCATCGAAGTCGGAACCATCGTGGAACTTGACGCCCTCGCGCAGCGTGCAGGTCCAGACGGTGGCATCTTCATTGGCTTCACAACCGGTCGCCAGCGCTGGCTCCACATCGCCGGAGTCGGTCTTGTAGCGATACAGTGCCTCCATGACCTGCTCACAGGCGTTGAGCGACTCGCCGTCGGTTTCGTCGGCGCAGTACAGGCTGATGGGCTCGGCGTTCTGCATGAAGACGAGCGTGTCCTTGCCGGGATCCAGCAGCGATAGGTCGATCGCGCCGAAGGGTGGAACGTAGGCATTCTCCAGGGTGGCCAGCGCCGCGTCAGCAGCGGCGCCATGGGCGATCGGCACCATCGGGATAAATTCGCGAATGGCGTTGTTGGCCGTCTCATATAACGGCGCCGATTCTGCCGGATCTGCGATCTGGGACGCTTCTACCAGCGGCTCATAGATTTCGGGGAACGGTGTGCCGAATTGCGGATTGGCCTCGCCGAAGTGGAAGTCAAGGAAGTTGGTGACGTGTGGATAGTCTGCGCCCCAGCCAAGGAGGTAGAAGCCGTCGAGAATGCCAGCGGTGGAATCGGCAATGAACTGGCCGGATTCCATCACGACCACCTCGGCATCGATGCCAAGATTATCGCGCAGCTGGGTCTGAAGCTCTACGGCCACCAAGCCCGGCTCTGGTAGATACACACGGAACACATCGCGGTAGTAGATGCTAGTCTCGAAACCATCCGGGTACCCGGCCTCGGCGAGCAGGGCTCTTGCGGCCTCGGGGTCGAAGTCATACCAGGCCTCGCCCTCACAGCCGTTCGTGATGGAACACGGTGTAAAATGCGAAGCGACTTCGGAACCGGGGGGATAGAAGTTGTCCACGATGCGCTGGCGGTCAATGCCCATGGCAATCGCCCTGCGGACATCGGGATTATCGAAGGGCTCGAACGTGTTAGTCATCGCCAGATAGAAGACGTTCGGATTGGGATCCACCAGCAGTTGCAGGTTGGGGTCATTTTCTACAGTTTCGAAGTCATCCGGGCTGACGCTTGTCATGTGATCGACCGTGCCGGACTGCAGCTCAAGCAGGCGGGCAGCGCCTTCCGTCGCCCAGCGGATCACAGCGGTTTCCGCAATGGCGGGAGTGCCCCAATAATCTTCGAAGCGGGTCAGGTTGATGCTATCGCCGCGGTTCCAGCTTTCCACCATGTACGGCCCGGTGCCGACGGGCGCGGAGAGCAGGGTCTCCTTGTTTGCCTCGTTGGCGTTAGCCTCGATCCATTCCTGGGGGTAGATGGCGAATGGTACGAATGCCACCTTCGCCAGGAAGGCCGGGTCGGGCTTGCACAGGTTGAAGACGACGGTGAATTGGTCTAGGGCTTCGATGCTGCTGATCTTGCCGCCGTAATCACAATCCGGTGCGGCCACACTCAAGCCGTCGAACGCGGGGGCTTCCGTAGCGGCTTCCGTCGGGGCCTCAGTCATCGGTGCCTCGGTCATCGGTGCTTCCGTCATGGGGGCCTCGGTGGCGACCGGCGGTTCGGTCGCTGCAGGTGCGCAGGCTGCAAGGACAATGCTGCCCACGATCAGAAGCGACAACAAAACATGTAAGTTGCGTTTCACGTTTCTCCTCCTGAGAGAAATTTGGTTTGGATTCAATCACGTACAGTACGGGGAATCGGAACTGAATTCTGGCCGGGCACCTCCTTCCGAGTAAGTGCACAGATTATACAGCAAAATATATCCTAGTACACGGGGAGTGGCATACCTAATCCATTTAACACTCCTCTAGAGGGGTCTTCCGGCCATAAGCCCGGGATTCGAGCACTACACTTGGGGCATGTTCCTTCACCTGTAACTTGATATTCACGGATAATATATCCGGTTCTCCGAATCAACTGGTGGTTGCACGCCGGGCAAAAGGTGTCTTCATACTCCCCGACCTGTCCCGGTAAATTCCCCGCGTAGACGAACCGCAACCCGGCTTCCTTCCCGATTTCCGCGGCGCGCAGAAGGGTCTTTGCATCCGTGTTGTCGGGGTCTGTCATCTTGTAATCCTTGTGGAAGGCAGTCACATGCCAGGGGATATCCCTCGAGACACCGGCAATGAAGCGCGCCGCATCCCATAACTCTTCATTGGAGTCGTTGAAGCCGGGAATGGTGAGGGTCACAATTTCCACCCATAAGCCCATTTCATGGGCCCGCTTGATGCCATCCAGCGTGTTTTGCAGCACCCCGCCCAGCTTGCGATAATTCTTGTCCTGCATACACTTGAGGTCGACTTTGTAGGCAGAGATATACGGGCGGATGTATTGCATCACCTCGGGTGTGTTATTCCCATTCGAAACATATGCGCACATCAGGCCGTTGGCCTTCGCCTCCTTGAAGATCTCCACGGCCCATTCGCTGGTGATCAGCGGTTCATTATAGGATGAAACCACCGTCGAAGCGTTCGTTCGATGAGCAAGGTGCACCATATCCAGTGGCGACATCTTCCGAATCAGGTTCACTGAAACATCGGAGTTCGAGTCCCGCATGGCCTGGGAAGTCAGCCAGTTCTGGCAATAGCCGCAATGAAAATCGCAACCGAGCATGCCAAACGTCAGCGCGTTTGTGCCGGGCATCACGTGGAAGAACGGTTTCTTCTCGATTGGGTCGCTTTGTAGGGCGGCCACATAGCCCCAGGGCACGCGCAGCTCTCCACCCTCATTGAATCTCACCTGGCAGATCCCGCGCCGGCCCTCCCGGATCTTGCAGCGATGTCCGCACGCATAACATTCGATTGTGTTATCCGAAAGCTTCCTGTATAACTCCCCCTGTACTGTCAATTTATCCAATAAATCACCGATTGTCGTAGCCATTCTAACCTTCTACTTTCATTTCTCATCATCCCTTATAATACCCCAAATGCTCACAGTTTGCATCCAGGCTGGTGGTCAGTCGTCGCGGATGGGCGAGGATAAGGCGCTTAAACCTTTTCTCGGACGCCCGCTGATCGAGCGGGTGATCGAACGACTCTCCCCGATTGGGGATGAAGTGATCGTGACGACCAACCGTCCGGAGGATTATGGCTTCTTGAACCTGCGCCTCATCCCGGACCTCAAGCCGGGGCGCGGGGCCCTGGGCGGACTCTACACCGCGCTCGCTTCCGCCAAAAGCCCCATCGTTGGGGTGGTCGCCTGCGATATGCCTTTCGCCAGCCCGGCGCTGCTCGAAGCGGGGAGCAGGCTGCTCGTCGCGGAAGAAGCGGACGTCGTCATCGCAAGATCCGACGAGGGCTACGAGCCGCTGCACGCCCTCTACCGCCGCGCGACCTGCCTGCCGGCGATCGAAGCAGCAATCGACGCGGACCAGTGGAAAGTGATCGCCTGGTTCCCCCAGGTCAGGGTACGGGTTCTCACGCCGGAGGAAATTAAGCGCTATGACCCTTTGGGACTGGCGTTTTGGAACGTCAACACACCCGAAGAATTCGCCGAGGCTGAGAAGATTGCTACCTCACAATCAGCACCGGGCACGATGCGTGACTGACGACTTTCTGGCTGGTGCTTCCCAATAACAGGCCGGTTAATCGTCCTAGACCGCGGGAGCCCATCACGATCACATCACTGCCGTGTGTTTCTGCAGCTCTGAGGATGGCTTCTGCTGCATCCCCTTCAAGATGTTCAGTTTGAATTTCAGCCGGTACGTTTCCGACCGTCTGCACGGCTTTTTTTAGAACCTCTTGCGCCTCATCCAGGCGGGCATTGATGGCATTTTGCAGATAGGGTTCACCCAAATACGGTGGAATCGGATCATAAGCTACAACGATTCGCAGTGTTTGTGAGTTCATTGCCTGAGCCAGGCTGGCGGCTACGCGCGCGGCCCGTAGCGCATGCTCGGACCCATCTACGGCAAGCAAGAGATTTTCGAACATAAGGCCTCCGTTCCGTCGAGTACAATAAAAGTATACAATTTTACAGTAATGTATTCAATCAAAGGAGTCCCCTATGCCCCTTGATGTAAAGGTTGTCCGCCAGCAATTTCCCTCTCTTGACCGTCCTGCCATCTTCCTCGACAACCCTGCGGGGACGCAAATTTCAAGACAGAGCCTTGAGCGGATCCATCGCTACCTGATCGATTGCAACGCCAATCATGGGGGCGTGTTCGAGACGAGCAGAAAATCAGACGAGGTCCTGCACGAAGCCCACGCTGCCATGGCGGATTTTCTCAACGCCGGGCGGCCTGAGGAGATCATCTTTGGCAACAACATGACGACACTGACCCTGCACATTTCACGCTCACTGGCCCGGACGCTGCAGGCCGGGGATAACATTCTTGTGACGCGACTCGATCACGATGCGAATATCGCGCCGTGGATGCTGGTTGCGGAGGATAGGGGCTGTAATTTGATCTGGGTGGATATCGATCTGGAGGATGGGACACTTGACCTGGACGATTTTGCGAGAGCACTGGCGCGCAAGCCCAGGATCGCCGCGTTTGGCTACGCTTCGAACCTGTTGGGGACGGTCAACCCGGTAAAAGAATTAACAGAAATGGCACACGCTGCCGGCGCGCTGGTGTATATCGATGCCGTCCAATATGCGCCGCATGGCCCGATTGACGTACAGGAGATCGGCTGCGATTTCCTGGCCTGTTCGTCTTATAAGTTTTTCGGCCCCCATGCGGGGATCCTGTATGGAAAGTATGACCTGCTCGATGAATTGAAGGCGTATAAGGTCCGCCCGGCTTCCGATGAACTGCCTTATAAGTTCGAGACAGGCACCCAGAACCATGAGGGCATCGCGGGTGTGCTGGGCGCACTGGAATACTTTGAATGGCTTGCCGCGCAGTTTGGCGACAAACCGGTCCAGGGGTGGAAGGAGCGCGGGTTTTCAGGCAGGCGCCTCGCCCTCAAACAGGCGATGTCCACAATTCGTGAGTATGAATTCGAATTGTCCCGCGCCTTGATCGGCGCGATTGAATCGACCCCCGGAACGCGCATTTACGGTGTAACAGACATGGATAGATTGGCCGAGCGAGTCCCGACCGTGGCCTTCAGGCTCGACGGCAGAGATCCTGAAGAAGTTGCGGAATTGATCGGCAGACAAAATATTTACGTCTGGAACGGGCACAATTATGCGCTGGCCGTTGTGGAACGCCTGGGCCTGCTGGAGGCAGGCGGCATGATCCGGGTCGGCCCCGTCCATTACAACACAGTAGAGGAAATCGAGCGATTCAAAGAAGCGTTGAGCAATATCGCGATGGGCTGATTTGAAAAATCCCTGATGATCTATTCACAGGCAGTTTCAAGTACATCCCGCTCGGCGTGCTGGCGCACAGCACGCACCTGCGCGGTGCAGGCAGGCTGGAGAACGGGATTGAAAAGCCGAATGTGAAGGTGACACTGGCGAGCAAAATCCCTGCAGAGGATTGCTCACGACTGAATCTCGGCTACCTCGATCCATCTGAGATCAACCCGGATGAATGGAAGGGGAGAGAAAGCGAAGGCATTCTGCTTGTAGGCCGCGCGGGTGAAATGCTATATCGGGTAAAACAATAGGGCTCTCTGGTATTTGTTAGAATACACCGCTTGAAATCGCGGCAGTTCGATTTGCTTAGCAAATCGTGCTGCTGGCCAGCAGTAAATTGTGGAGCATCCCCGCGGGACGGCTGGCGAAACAATCCCGTTAAAAACGGGAAAACCAACAATTGAAAGTTTGACTTAAACAAAAAAGACCACTTCTTCGAAAGTGGTCCGCGTTCCTAGATTTAAAGACGAACACCAGGGTGAGGGGGGCACCCTAGTGTCCGTCAAGGCAATAGTTTACTACAATTCGATTTGGCGTCAAGGTTTTTATTCTTAAAGATTTGTTAGAAATTTGTTTTAATGCCCCGGGCAGGAATCGAACCTACATCTAAGCCTTAGGAGTGCCTTGTTCTGTCCATTGAACTACCGGGGCGCGGGCAGGATTATACATCAATTGGCCGAGACCCTAAAGGTCTGATTCGCAATACAACGCTATGAATTGCAACGAAACTTCGGAGAGATCCGAAAACCCATTCGTAGAAAAGACCTTTAGGGTCTGCTACATTCCATTATCCTTTGGCGGCGCGGTGGGACCGTAATCCAGGATCTGACGCACCTGCGTTGTCCCCTCGGGGGGGCCGACGATCCCCTTGTCCTCCATCATGTCGACGATGCGCGCGGCGCGCGTGTAGCCAATCCGCATGCGGCGCTGCAGCATGGATACCGATGCCCGTCCCTCGCGGCGCACCAGGTCAATCGCTTCTGTCAGCAATGGATCTGTGCCCGTATCTACGGGTTCCATGTCCTCGAACATCGCGGTCTGTTTGAGCGGGACGTCAGATTTGGGAAGACCTGCAGGCGCAGCGGGCGCACCGTACGGGCTGGCACCGCTCACCTGTGAGCGCCAGAACTCCACCAGGTTTTGGATCTCATGGTCCGAAACAAAGACTCCCTGTAAGCGCGTAGGCGCGGGTGCGTCGGGCGCCTGGAAGAGCATGTCGCCGCGGCCCAGGAGCCGTTCTGCGCCGGGCTGGTCCAGGATGACGCGGCTGTCGGTGTTGGATGCAACCGCAAAGGCGATCCGGGCCGGGAAGTTTGCCTTGATTAGACCGGTGACCACATCCACTGAGGGGCGCTGGGTGGCCAGGATCATATGAATCCCGGTGGCACGCGCGAGCTGCGCAAGACGCGTGATGGTCTGTTCCGTTTCACCCGGTGCGATCATCATCAAATCGGCCAGTTCATCGATGATGACGACCAGAAAAGGTAATTTCTTGCCCCCCTGCAGCT